>CALFIU010000176.1 GCA_937877455.1 uncultured Bacteroidales bacterium | reverse complement strand
GGGGCGGGTCTATGTGCCCGCCCGCATTGATGTCGATTCAAATGAAATTGACGTGTATAATCAATAAAAAATACTAATTATTACAAAAAAAAATCATTTTCTTTTATTATAACAAAAAATGTCGCTACATTTGAAAACATTTTTCATAAAAAAGTTGAAAATAGAAAATGCTAATAAAAACCTACGCCAGTTGTGTACACGGAGTTGACGCGCTAACAGTAACCGTGGAAACCGATGTAACCCCAGGCGTAAATTTCTTCATGGTTGGATTGCCCGACAATGCGGTAAAGGAAAGCCAACAACGCATAGAGTCGGCTCTGAGAGCCACTGGCTTTAGGATGCCCGGTAAAAAAATAGTAGTAAACATGGCACCCGCCGACATTCGTAAAGAAGGTTCGTCATACGATTTGCCATTAGCCGTTGGTATATTGGCAGCCTCGGAGCAAATACAATGCGACGATGTTGATAAGTATGTTATACTCGGAGAACTATCGCTTGACGGTTCGCTCAACCCAGTGCGCGGCGTGTTGCCCATTGCCATACAAGCCGTTAAAGAAAAGTTTAAAGGCATAATACTTCCCAAGGCCAACGCACGAGAAGCCGCTGTGGTTAACAATCTCGAAGTTTATGGTGCAGAAAATCTACGCGAAGTTGCCGATTTTTTCAACGGCAATGCTACCATAGAACCAACAGTAATTGATACACGCAAAGAATTTTTTGCAAGTTACGACAAATACGACCTTGATTTTTGCGATGTTAAAGGACAAGAAAACGTAAAACGCGCTCTCGAAATTGCAGCGGCGGGCGGTCATAATGTAATAATGATAGGCGCGCCAGGCAGCGGCAAAACTATGATAGCCAAACGGATACCATCAATACTACCACCGTTTACGTTGCGCGAGGCATTAGAAACCACCAAGATACATTCTGTGGCAGGAGTTTTACCACCAGATTCGGGATTAATGACGCGTCGTCCGTTTCGCAGTCCTCATCACACTATATCCGATGTGGCACTTGTTGGCGGTGGTAGTTATCCCCAGCCAGGAGAAATATCGCTTGCTCACAACGGCGTTCTTTTTCTTGATGAACTGCCAGAATTTAAACGTCAGGTTCTCGAAGTTCTTCGTCAACCACTCGAAGATAGAGAAATTAACATATCAAGAGCCAAATTTTCAGTTAAATATCCAGCAGGTTTTATGTTTGTAGCAAGTATGAACCCATGCCCTTGCGGATATTACAATCATCCCGAAAAAGAATGTCAATGCACACCCGCACAAGTAAAACGTTACCTTGGCAAAATATCTGGTCCGCTTCTCGACCGCATAGATTTACATGTAGAGGTTGTTCCTGTGCCATTTAAAGATTTGGCAGATAAACGCGAAGGCGAAACGAGCGAACAGATAAGAAAACGTGTAATTGCTGCACGCGAAATACAACAAAAACGTTTTGCCGACCATCCCGAAATACATTGTAATGCTCAGATGACTCCAGCAATGATTAGAAAATATTGTAGCGTATCACAAGAAGGAGAAACACTTCTCAGCACTGCCATGGAAAGGCTTGGGCTATCTGCAAGGGCATTTGACAGAATAAAAAAAGTGGCTCGTACAATAGCCGACCTTGCATGCTGCGACAACATTGAAAGTCAACATTTAGCAGAGGCTATACAATACCGCTCGCTCGATAGAGATAGTTGGGGGAATTGATATTACAAACAATAAAAAATAAATATTTTAATTCACTAAAAACATAACGAATAAAAACCAACAAACCAGTTTTATGGAAACAGAAGACGAAATTTTTCTTGCATCAATAACAGGCGAAGACAAGCCAGGCGTAACATCATCGCTCGCCGCCATAATAGCCAACAATGGTGCCACCATTCTCGACATTGGACAAGCCGACATACACAATTCGTTGTCGCTTGGTATATTGATAAAAAGCCCTCAAACGGTGTCGGGCAACATAATGAAAGAAATGTTGTTTAAGTCTAACGAACTTGGAGTACAGGTAAGATTTTCGCCCGTAACCAACGACGCATACACCCAGTGGGTATCGCTTCAAGGCAAAAACAGATATATTATAACACTCCTCGGCCGAAAAATATCGGCACATCTTATAGCAGCCGTGTCGAGCGTGCTTGCCGACCAAGGTCTTAACATTGATGCCATCAACCGACTTACTGGGCGTGTACCACTCAACGAAGGAACTTCAAAAACTGGTAAAACCAAAGCATGCGTAGAAATGTCGGTTAGAGGTACACCAAAAGATAAAAACCATCTACAAGCAGAATTTATGAGGCTATCGCAAGAACTTGGTTACGATATTTCGTTTCAAGAAGATAACCTTTTTCGTCGCAATCGTCGCTTAATATGTTTTGATATGGATTCTACATTGATAGAAACCGAAGTAATCGATGAGTTGGCAATGCGTGCGGGCGTAGGCGATGAGGTTAAAGCCATAACAGAATCGGCTATGCGCGGCGAAATTGATTTTTGCGAAAGTTTTAAACGTCGTGTATCGCTGCTCAAAGGACTTGACGAAAGCGTAATGCAAGAAATTGCACAAAACTTGCCAATAACCGAAGGCGCAGCCAGAGCGTTGAAAATTTTAAAACAATACGGCTACAAAATTGCCATACTATCGGGTGGTTTTACATATTTTGGAAACTATCTCAAAAACAAGTTTAACATAGATTATGTATACGCCAACGAACTCGAAATTGTAGATGGAAAACTCACTGGCAATTATGTGGGCGATATTGTTGATGGTAAACGTAAAGCCGAATTGTTAAGGTTAATAGCGCAAATAGAACATCTTGACCTACAACAAGTAATAGCTGTTGGTGATGGCGCAAACGACCTTCCTATGCTCAACATTGCTGGACTCGGCGTGGCTTTTCATGCAAAACCAAAAGTTAAAGAAAATGCCAAACAATCTATTTCGAGTATCGGCATCGACGGTGTGTTATACATGTTAGGATTTAAAGATTCTTATATAGAAGAAACCAAAAACGTATAAATCAATGACTAACGACGATATTTTAAGAGCATTAACACTAATAACCAATCCGCAGAACCAAAAAAACATTGTGGAGTCTCAATTGGTTGACAATGTGTTGATAAATGGTAACAACGTTGAAATAACATTTAAACTTACCCACTCCACCAAACCACTACTTCATTCGTTGGAAAAAGCAGTAAAAACTGTTATGGCAGATAGTTTTGGTAGCGATGTAAACGTAAGTATCAAAACACTGCAAGCCCAACCCACACCCAAGGCAGAAAAAACTATTCCTCTCAGTGGCGTAAAACACATAATAGCGGTATCCTCGGGTAAGGGTGGCGTTGGCAAATCAACCGTAACAGCCAATCTTGCTGTGGCTTTGGCTATGAGCGGAAAAACAGTAGGGCTTATTGATGCTGATGTTTTTGGACCATCAATGCCCAAAATGTTTGGTCTTGAAGATTTTAGTCCCGACACGGAAACTATTGATGGAAAAACCATAATAGTTCCAGCGCGTAAATACGGAGTTAAAATGCTTTCGATGGGTTTTTTTGTTGATAGCGAAAGCCCTGTTATTTGGCGTGGACCTATGGCATCTAATATGCTCAACCAAATAATAAACGATGCCGATTGGGGACAACTTGACTACTTACTATTTGACCTTCCTCCCGGTACAAGCGATATACATCTTACTGTGGTACAAACGGTTAAGCTTGCTGGTGCTATAATCGTTAGCACACCACAACAGGTGGCAATGGCCGACGTGATAAAAGGCATAAACATGTTTCGCAACGACAAAATAGACGTTCCAATACTTGGAATAGTGGAAAACATGGCATGGTTTACGCCTGCCGAATTGCCAAACAACAAATATTATATCTTTGGTAAAGATGGTAGCAAACCCGTGGCAGAAAAATATGGCATAGACTTGCTTGGACAAATTCCTATTGTCCAGTCGATTTGTGAAAGTGGCGATCTTGGCAAACCAACGGTTCTTGACAAAAATTCTATTCAAGCAGAATATTTTTTCAACGTTGCTAATAAAATAATCGACAAATTGGAAAAATAAAAAAGTAAAAGAAACAATTCAAGTTTAATATTTTATACAAAATAAAAACCACAAAACAGCATTTATTTTGCAGTTTTGTGGTTTTGTTTTTATATAAAATTAGTAAACTTTATCTTGTTTTGAAAAATGCAACAGCCGTTTTAAGAGTTTCGCTTTGAGCTGCCATGTTTTGGCTTGTAGAAGCCAATTCTTCGGCAGATGCTGCATATTCTTGAGTGATTTCGTTCAATTGTTGAACTGCGCTGTTAATCTGCTCAATACCTAAAGCCTGTTGCGACGATGCAGCAGATATTTCGCGAACAAGGTCGGCTGTTTTTTCCATATCAGGAATAATGTTTTTTAGCAACGAACCCGCTTTTTCCGCAATTTGAAGACCTTCTTTGCTTACAACATCTATTTCAGATGCCGCCTTAGAACTTCTTTCTGCCAATTTTCTAACTTCGGCAGCCACAACAGCAAAACCTTTACCATGTTCTCCCGCACGAGCTGCTTCCACAGCCGCATTCAACGCAAGAATATTTGTTTGAAATGCTATATCATCAACAATGGTTATTTTTTCAGCAATTTGTTTCATAGCATCCATACCTTGCAAACTTGCTTTTGTACCCATACGTATGCTTTCTAACGCTGTTTGAGCAATTTTTTCGGTTTGACGAGCGTTGTCGCTGTTTTGGCTTATTGATGCCGACATTTCTTCTATTGAAGATGATACTTCCTCTGCTGAAGATGCTTGTTGGTTGGCTCCCGTACTCATCATTTGAGAAGTGTGAGCCATTTCTGACGAACTTTGATAGATTGAATTTGCTCCGTTGACAATATTATCAACAATATCTTTAAGTTTTTGCGACATATCGTTGAGTTTCTTTGCCATAATACCAAGTTCATCTTCTCCTATTTCTGGCACTTTTTTAGTTAGATCACCTTTTGAAATATCCACAAAACCATTAACGGCATTGCTTATTGGATTCATAATTGTGTTTATCATACGTCGTGCTAACAATATACTTATCACCAAAACAATTGCTATGGATATGTACATAAGCAAACTGCCAACAACTACACTCATACCAACGGTCATAAGTGTTGACATAACAACGTTAGAACTTCTTTCTACAATAGCTTCTGAGTGAGCAAGTATTCTGTCGCCCATGTCTTCGATTCGCAAATTGCTTGCTTTAAATTTTTTTAAAAGTTCAAAATATTTGTACGATAATTCTCCAAATTTTGCTTGGTTGTCGATCATTTGGTTCATAGCTGTGGTTTGACCCAATTGAGGAGCAAAACCTTTAATTTTATCAACACAAGCCATCACATCTGTTATTGTTTTACCAATTTTTTCGGGATCGTCTTTGTACAACAAGTTGTTGTTTTCCAATCGGAAAACTTTGTCGCACACAAGTACACGATTTATGGCCTCTGGCGAACTTGGTTGGTTGGCGGCTGCATCGCGTATTTGTTCTACGTTTTTTACAAAATCTTTTTTATATTTTTCCATCTCAACAAGTCTGTCGTTGAGAGTTACTCGCATTTGTTCATTTTGTGTTACCTCTGGAATATATTCCGACATTATAGTAGTAAGGCTATCTAAAATACTGCCTTTTACTCCATTTTTTTTGAGATCATTTATGCCACTTTGAACTTCTGCAAAATATTTTTTTGCTTGTTCAATATCGTTTTCGTCTTTTGTAAGAAGGTAGCCTCTAAGATTATAAAGTGCTTTTGTCATGCTCTTATTTACCTGCATACTACCCACAAATTCTGGAGACGCATCAACTATCTTTTGCATATTATTTTTAATTATTCCCAAAATAATTATGGAAGTAATTATAGAACCGAATGCAAAAAACAATATAATACCTATACGTATTATAATTTTGGCTTTTAGTGATTTGTTTAAATTCATATCTATGTTGTTTGTTATGTACTTGGTATTTGATAAAATTAACAAAAGTTGTGCAAATTACCATTATTTTAGGAATTTTTTGCATATTCTGATGGAGAAACACCAAAATGATTTTTAAAAATCTTTGAAAAATGTCCTAAATTGTTGAATCCAACCGAATACGCCACTTGGCTTACGTTGGCTTTTTTTTCTTTTATAAGCCTGCCTGCTTGTTCGAGACGGATATTCCTAATAAGATCCGAGGCATTGATACCAGCCAAATCTTTAAGTTTTCGATGTAGTTGCACCCGCGACATACCAATATCGCAAGCAAGTGCTTCAACATTAAAATCGGGATCAGCAAGGTTGTCGTTTATGCTTTTTATTATTTTATCCATCAAAGTTTTATCAACATCTTCAACATCAATATTTTCTATTTTTTCTTGTAAAATTTGTTGGTTTCCAGAAAATTTACCCTTTAAAACAACCATTTTGTCGAGAATATTTTTCATTAGCATTTGCAATTCGTCGATAACGAAAGGTTTTGCCATAAATCCATCAGCCCCCTTGTTAAGACCTTCCAAACGGTTGGCTATCTCGGCACGGCTGGTTAATAGTATCACGGGTATATGATTTATGTTGACGTTTGATTTTATCATTCTCAACAGTGTAAATCCGTCCATTCTTGGCATCATTATATCACTGACAACAAGGTCTATTTCTTGTTCCAAAAGAATTTTCAAGGCTTCTTCTCCATTATTGCAAGAAACAAAGGTGTATGTTTTTGAGAGTTGCTGCGAAATATAGTCGCAAATTTCTTGGTCGTCGTCCACCACAAGTATTTTGTATTTTTTTGTGGTATTTTTTACAGTTTCAACACTTTCTGGTGCAGACACAATAGGTGATGGTGTTTGTTGTATTTCATCGTCAGAAAGATGACTTTTTCCCAACGGAATGGTTACAGTAAACACACTACCATGGGTATCTTTTCTGTTTTGCGCACTTATTTGTCCGTGATGTTGTTCAACTATTATTTTGCAAATGTTGAGTCCTATACCAGTACCTTCTGTTTTTTCTATTGGACGACTATCTGTTTGATAAAACCTGTTGAAAATGTTTTTGATGTCGTTTTCGTTTAAACCTTGACCCGAATCTTCAACGGTTATAACCGCAAATTCGTTTTCTTCAGATTGTTTTCTTTCGAGTTTTACAGAAATATTGCCACCGTCGGGTGTGTATTTAAATGCATTAGAAATTAAATTTACAATCACTTTATCAAAATTATCTGTATCAATATAGGCTTCTATGGGTTGTTCGGGATTGCTAAAATTGAAATTAATATTTCTATTCGTAGCGGCTTCGTCGAAAAGTTTTACCGATTGAAATATGTAATTGCCCAAATCTGTAAGCCTGCAAACAAGCTTGGTTTTCTTTTTGTCAAACTTACGCAAATAAAGTATTTGGTTTACAAGATTAAGTATTCTGTTGGCATTATGATTTATAGTTTGAAGTTTTTGCAAATTAGCTTGCGACTTTTCTTCATTTATCAATTGATGTAAAGGCGAAATTATCATTGTCAAGGGAGTGCGTATGTCGTGAGTGGCATTGATAAGCAATTGAGTTTTTTCTTCATAATTTTTTTGCTTTTTGCGCCGTTTTACAAGCATAAAAATATAGTATGCTATCGCTGAAAATAAAATTATATAAAAAACGTATGCAATAGGTGTTTTGTACCACGGTGGCATTACAGTTATACCAATAGTCTTATAATCAGAACAATATCCATTTTGACAAGCACGAATTTTCATTTCGTATTTGCCAACAGGAAGGTTGTAAAGCATAACGGTATTGTGTCCATGTGGCAACGATACCATTGGAGAGCCATTGAGCGAATATTCAAAAACTATGTTATCTGATTCGGGATAATCGAATGTTGTAAACTCCATATCTAAATAGTTTTGTCCGTAACTCAAAACTGGAGTTTCTCGCTGCGAAAGTAAAAGTTTTTTGCTAGAAATATACACATCCGACAAAACTGGTTGTGGGATATTGTAGTTTCTAAAATCCTCAGCTGCTGGATTAAAAGCAGTAAAGCCTTTGGAGTTTCCAAAAATAAAAAGATCATTGGTTAATTTTAAGCCAATGTTTTTTATATACTCGCGATCAGAAAGCCCAACGTCGTTAATATGAGCAATAAAAATATTTTCGTCTTTTTTATAATGCCAAATGCCGTTGCTTGTGCTAATCCAAAGCCCGCCAGCACTATCATCGAGTATTTTTTTTATGGTAATGTTTTCAAATACTTGAGAATTTGGGAACGTATCAACGGTATTTTTTGATGTATTATATATAAAAAGTCCTCCATTTGTACCTATTACAATTTCATTTTCGGAATATTTTTTTATCGAAGAACAATTTTTCCCCTCAAGCACGTTGTGGTTACTTCCAACAAAGAAAGTTTTGTTCTTGGTATCATAACACGTAGTACCCGAAACTGTGGCAATCCAAAGTTTTTCACCGTCAAGAAACATGTCGTTAATCCAATTGTTGCACAAATAGCCACCTTCTCGTGATGTTTGGTACATATTCATATTCTCGCTTTTTAGCGTTACCAAGTCTATGATTTCCAATCCATTTCCAAATGTAGCAGCATACAACTCGTTGGCTTCTATGTTTTCTACAATTTCAGAAGTGTTTGAACAATTGTATTTTGTTACCAATGATTTTTGAAAATTTGACTTATTAAAACTATAAACACCATTTTTTGTTCCAATATACATTTTGCCATTATTGCCAACAGAAATACAATCGGTATTTTCGTTATTCTTAAACGTGTTTAAAACCTTACCAGTGGTATCGGTTTGATAAATAAAACCGTCCGACATACAACACCACATAGTATTATCTTGTGCAAGGCATGCCGAATTAACTGTCGAATACACGTAACAATTGTCTGGGGGCATGTTCCAAGTACAAAAAACTGGTTGTACACTTGGTATAAGTGCCAACCCTTTATTTTGAATGCCTGCCCAAATATTGTTTGCTTTGTCGGTATAAATAGCCATTACCGTAGCCGTAGGGATACATTCTTTAAAAACTTCACAACCAGCGGCTCGAACATTAATATAAAGTATCCCTTCGCTCTTTGTACCCAGCAATAAAACGTTTTCTGTAAGTTTGTGAGCAGAAACTATATCGTAGTTAACAAGCGGAAAATTCTGCAACTTTCCGTCCTTTAGCATAAGAATACCTTCTTTACAAACCACAATTACTCCTTGTGAAGTTTCAAAAAAACCAATTGGATTTCCAATATTTGATTTTTCTCTTAAAATAAGTTTTGGATTTTCGTCAGGTGTAAAACAACTTACAACACCGTAATTATCGCATTTCCAAATACGACCAGATGCATCTTGAAAAACATCCATATAAAAATCATCGTTATCGCCCGAAGAATACTTAGAAATTCTTGTCAATGCAAAAGTTCCTCTTACAATTTCGTAAAGACCATAACTTGACGTTCCAGCAAGCAATTTTCCATCACGAGTTTCTAAAAAACATTCTATCCTCGGTATGTCGATAACATCTTTAGAAATGCGAATAGGAATAAAATAATCTTTTTCGCGGTTGTAATAAGCACAACCTGAATTTGTTCCAACAAAAAGTGTCCCGAAAGAATCTTCAAAAAGACAAGTAATTTCGTTGTCATTTATAGTGCTATCCATACAATTGTTGGAATGTAAATAGGTGTTAAACTTGTAGCCATCGTACCTATTAAGCCCGTATTCTGTGCCAACCCATACATAGCCATAACTATCTTGACAAAAACAAGTTATCTGATTGGACGACATCTTATCGCTTGCAAAGAATTTTATATCTTGGGCAACAATGCATTGACAGAAAAATAATAATATAAATATCGCCAGTAAACGGCGTAATGTAAATTTCATCTCTTAAACAATAGTGTAATATTATTTGACAAAAATAAGCATTATTAAAAATAAAAACTAATTTTTTATCAAAATTAGCATACAATATGTTTTTCTAAAAAAAAAATTTTTTTTGAAAATCCATAACCAATGTTTTATTTTGCACACAAAAAATGAACGATTTTATTATAATTTTTAGCATAGTCGCTGCAATAATATGGGGAATATCCTTTGCGGTAAGACGTAACAAACCCGAACTTGGAAAAATTCTTTCGTGGGTAGCAATATTTATATTGGTGATATTGGTTATTTTGAGGTTTATATTTTAAAAAAAACGAAAAAATACCAAAAATTTTCAACTGTTAGGCATATAAGTTGCATTTACAATTAATAAAACCATTAAAACGCCAAAATTATGCAAAACAGGACGAAACTTTTTGTAGAAAGCCCTATGCTTGGTGGCTACACGCTATCGGTAAGGGACGATTGGTCGTACAAAATAAAACACGTAAACATAACCGCCAATGAAAAAATTGAATATGAAAAAACATTCGGCGACGAAATAATAACATACGACGAATTTTTTAATTGGTGGAAGGAATTGAACAAAATTGAAAAAACAAAAAACAAGACCGTAACCATAAAAAAAGAAACCGCTTCACAAAGCAGTGGTTCAACTGACAATGAGATGGCTACGGAAGAAATATCTGTTGCTCCTACACGTGAAGAAGAGGAAATTTTGGGTATTGACAGCGAAACTCCCATTAGACGAAACTCTCAAGGCGGTGTAAATATTATTTTGTAAAATTTTTATCACTGTAGAAATGGAAGAACGTATTAAAGTTTTTGAAGAGAATACAATGATAGGTGGCTATGCTTTGGCTGTACGTGATGAATGGTCGTATAAAATAAAACATGTAAACATAACAGAATACGAAAAAGAGGAATATATAAAAAAATTTGGTGAGGAAATTATAACATACGATGAATTTTTTAATTGGTGGGTAAAACTCAACAACCTTGGAAACTATTCTAAATAACAAATAAAAATTTAAAATAGCTGTTAAATTCGACTTAAAAAAGCAACAATTTTTTTCAGAAATTAATTCAGTTTATAACCATCAGCATATAATGCGGCATTGTGAGGATGTTTCCCATTTGCAAGCGATAAAAAAAATACCATCGCGATAAGTGGTAAAAAAACATACTTATCGCTAAAGTATCCGATTATTGTATGGCGGTTACTATTTTATTAACTAATTAGCAATCAAAATATTAAATTAAATTTCACTCCAAAATAAGTCGTCAATTGTTACTTGGTTGTCAACGATATGAGAGTGCTTGTTTTCTTTTAGACCGTGGGATGTTACCATCGTCAAATGTAGAGTTTGATCCATGGTGGCAGACTCTCGGAAAATTGAAACACGTTTTTCAAGAGTCGCGCGGTATGACGAGGATATTTCATATTTTTTGTCGGAAAAATACAACTAAAAGTTTTATGACAAAAGGAAAATAAGTTATCTTTGCAGTAGGAAATAAAACTCCTGACATCGGCATTAGATATGGCGGTATTAAAGATAGGTAAAATTATGACAGAGAACCAAACAAATGATTTGAGCAAGTTTATTGCGCTGATACTTCGGCACAAACCACAAACAATCGGTATTCAGCTTAATAAAAACGGCTGGGCAAATGTCGATGAACTTATTAAAGGCATCTCAAAACATAAAAAAAAGCCTTTTTCAATGGAAATGCTTGAACAGATTGTAGTCGAAGACGAAAAAAAACGATATTCATTCAACGACAACAAAACATTGATACGTGCCAATCAAGGTCATTCTATTTCTGTTGACGTTGAACTTAAAGAATGTCGCCCGCCAGAAATTCTCTATCATGGAACCTCAGAAAAATTTGTTTCCTCAATTGACCATGAGGGATTGTTGCCAAAATCAAGACTTTACGTCCATCTTTCAAAGGACATTGAAACAGCAAAATCGGTCGGCAGTCGTCATGGAAATCCGATAATTTACAAGGTAAAAAGTTTGGCAATGCACAACGTAGGATACAAGTTTTATCTATCTACAAACGGCGTGTGGCTGGTCCAAAAAGTACCTGTGGAATATTTGGAAAAATAGTTTAATCATTTTTACGGTGTTATGATTGTGAAAATATGCACATTAACAGAAGTGTAATAAGTAATAATATCCACCACAAAAAAATTCTTATCCCGTCCACCACGAAATAAGAATTTTTTTTATTACGAATTATGAATTTTCAACTTTCAATTTTCAATTGTTTCAAACCGCCAATCTCTCCTCAATATCTTTGAAAACATCCTTGTCGTTGGTGAGTTTGAAGGGGTCGGTCTGGGCAAACCACCAATCGTTGTAGGGCAGGCGGACGTGGCGTTGGAGGGTCTTGTTGAACTTGGTTCGGGCAAGCACGCCTTTGAGGATTTCGCCAACGCGGAGAATGCCGTCGTAGCCAACGGGAATGTGTTCATCGCCGAGCGCAAAGGTGGGCACACCGAGGTGTCCCGCAACCGACGCAAGACCCGGGTGACGGATTATGAGAAAGTCGGTTTTGATGCGGTTGAGAAGTTGCGGAAGTTGGAACGCGCGAGTTTTGCTGACAGTGTAATGTGGTATATCTCCGTAAGTGTCAACAAGTTCCTTCAATGTATCTTGATTTTTACCTGCACCGTCATAAACGGGGTCGTGGTGGAAAACAAGTGCGCCTTCGTTTTTGATTCCGAGTTCTGCCAACACGCTTATAAGTCCGTGTGCGTATGCCGAGCCTGTGAGCACCATTCCGTTTTTGCCCTTGAAATATTCGCGGTATTCAGTCAATTTTGGAGCGATTCGGGCGTGTTCGCTTTCTATGAATTTTTCAGCCTCTTCTTCCTTGCCAACAACCTTAGCGATAGCCCTCAACCATGCGTCAGTACCCTTAATTCCGTAAGGTTGCGGAGCGTCGATTTGCGGCACACCGAATTGGTCTTCGAGAGCCGCACCCATATATCCGCCGAGGGTTTCGCAGAAAGTTGTGGTTGCCACAGCCTCCGACGCCTGACGAATCTCCTCAAACGATGCGCAGTCCAAGAGGTAATTGACCCTTAGTCCAAGCGGTTTCAATAGGTCGGTGAACCAATCAGTACCCCAAAGAGCAACGATGTTAATGAGGTCTTTTTGTTTTTTAACAGGGTGTTTTTCAACGATTTGACGCAACACGCCGTGGAATGCAACGTCAAATCCCGTACTCCAATGTTTGCTGCGGAATCCCTCGCAATGAAGCGGAATGATTGGCACGCCAACTTCTGGCTCCATCTCCTCGGCAACGCTGTCGATGTCTTCGCCAGTAATAGCTGTGGCACAAGCCATTGCAATAAAAATTGCTTTGGGATTGAAACGCTCTTTTGCCACTTTGATAGCCTGACGGAGTTTTGCGCTGCCGCCAAAAACCATATCTTTTTCTTGAAGGTTTGTGCTGATACAGAGCGTGTTCTGTTGCGGTTTGCCGCGACGTGCGAGACCCATGTGCATTGTGAGGTTGAATTTTGCGTCCTCGCTACTGCAACCGATTGGCGCATGATTGATAAGCACACAGTCGGTTAGGTTGCCAATTTGACATTGCACAATTGCGTTTGAGCACATAGTTTCTTGATTGAGAGGACTTTGAAGTTCACAAAGTCTGCACCCCTGACCTGCGCCCTTGCATCCGCCGTGCTTCTTGATGCTTCGTTCGTCGTAAGCCGACTGACGGATAAGTTCCTTAGCCGAACCGTCCCAACCGATAATTGTACCGAGCCTCAACTCGCGGTTTTCGACGGTGGTCATATCGAGATTTATTCTTCTTGCCATAATGTTTTTGTTAAATTTTCTTATTATGTTTTGTTGTTCGTTTTATGCGTGAGAAAAAGTATCTTTTGCTACGCGTCTTATATAAACTTGTTTTGAAAAATCGGATTTTCCTGGTACGCCAACGGCATCTGCCCTGCATCTTTGGCAATGACGATAGATTTTTATGTACTTTTCAGCTTTATAACGTGCTGTAAAAAGTTGTTTACAATCAGGAGCAGGTTCGTTTATTAAGTCTGCTTGCGGAATAAGTGGAATTATGTTGTAGAATTTTGCCCCTGCTTCAGCAACTGTTTTTGCTATGGCTTCTATGTCGTTTGCATTAATGTTTGGAACAAGTACGGTGTTAACTTTTACTGTTATGCCAGCCTGTGATATTTTTTTTATGCCTTCTATTTGATTGTTGATGAGTATTTCGGCGGCTTCAACACCTTCGTATCGTTTGCCATGATAATAAATAGCGCGATTTAATTGCGCTTCTATTTCTGGTGTTACAGCGTTGACTGTAACGGTTAAAGAATCAATGTTTGCATTAATTATGGCATCAGCTTTTTCTGGCAACAATAATCCGTTGGTACTCATACATTTTACCAATGAAGGAAATTTTTTTGAAACAATCTCAAAAGTTTGTAATGCGTATGGCGTGGCTAACGTGTCGCCAGGACCAGCTATTCCTGCAACTGTAATTTCTGGACAAAGTTCAAGGGCACGTTTTATAACGCTTTCAACTTCTGATACTTTTATAACTTCCGATGTAACACCAGGGCGGTTTTCGTAGTCGTTAATTTTGCGGTTGCAGAATTTACATTCTATGTTACATCCCGGACTTACGGGTAAATGTATTCTGCCTTTGCCACCATGCCCATATTTTGCAAAGCATGGATGTTTTTCTGTTAGTTTGTTGTAGTCTATTGCCATTGGTCTGTTAAATAAAGTTTGTCTTCAATAATTTTGTTTATTAGTGGTTCTATCGGAAACGGCGATTCATAAACAGCTTTGCCCTTGTTTTCGATAAAGTTGGCAGCGTGTTCGCCTATTTTGCTTACAAAAATTGCGCTTACGTCGTTGAGTTGACAAATTACTTTTTCAAACGAGGCTTCTTCATCGTTATGGTTACTATGGCAACAATCTTGGGCGCAGACAGCAGTTGTAGAACGATTTTCTATGTAACTAACACTGTTGTCGGCAGTGTTTAATTCAAAAATTAAAAATTTGTCTGTCATTCCAAAATGTCTATCAACGGCTTGACCCGTTTTTGAGGCAAATGCCATGCGAAATACTTTTGGTTTTTGTATGTTGTCTGTTTTGTACATATTTGTGGTTTGTTGATTTTTAACGTTGCAAAAGTATGCTATTGTAGAATATCTTTCCAAACTTTATAGAAAAAATAGAAAATATATTTGTTTTGTAGTTTTTTGTTTAGTTTTACAACTGAAAAGCATACCCTATTTAGGGTATATTTTGGAAAATAATTCTTTTGGGTGATTGTTTGTTGGTTTTTATCCCTAAAAATGGGGATATTGTATATTGATTTGGTTAAAATTCAGTAAACTTTTTTGGTAAAAAATAACTATAAAAATTTTTTTTTCGTTAATTTTGTAAAACAATAATATTAAAAACAATATGCAAACATTGAAGATATTTTTTATAGTCTGTTTTACTGTAGTTTTTACATCAATTTGTGCTCAAGACACTACGCAACTTTACGAATTGCAGCCGCAGGTGGCAAAAGTGATTGAAGATGCAAAAAACGCAGAAACGGATAGTTTAAAAAAGATGCTTATGGATAGAGCTGCTTTCGATTTTATTGGATTGCTTTATTTTGAAGGGTCTTTTGGTTATAATTTCTATATGTTACCCAGTTTTTCTTCTGTTTATAGTGATGATGGTAAACTAAGATTTATAACGTGGGCTTTGCCGCTTAATGACGGTTCGCATTGCTATTATGGATTTTGCTTATATCGTGATAGTCCAACAAGTTCTACCGTAGTTACTCAACTTGTTGATATGTCGGATATTACTCAAAATCCCCAAACTGCCGACATGCAGGCAAAAAATTGGTATGGTGCTGTTTATTACGAACTTAGACAAGTTGGTGGCAAAAAAAGTAATATATACGCGGCAGCAGGTTGGGACGGTGGTGATTTGTTTTTAAATCGTAAAGTTCTTGAGCAGATAAGGATAAATCAAGAAGGAGAACCTATTTTTGGCGGTGTGTTTAAAAACGAAGAAGCCGACGGTTTGAAACGTTTGGTGTTTGAGTTTACAAAAAAAGCAGGCATGACTTTGCGTTACGATACAAAACTAAAAATGTTTGTTGGCGATCATCTTGCAGCACCACCTCAATTTAGGGGTAATAAACGTTTTTATGGTCCTGATATGACGTTTGATGGTTTTGTGTTCGACCGAGATAGATGGTTTTATGAGCCAGACTTAGATGTAAAAAACAAATAAAAATGAGCAAAATAAAAATTTTTTTACCGTTAATTATACTTATCTTTGCGGTTGGATGTGGATCTGTTAAACAAGCAGATAGTGTTGCAAGCGAGTTTTATGATTTTATAAAAGAGGAAAAGTTTGTTGAGGCTTGTGGTTTGGTTGATACGCAGGCATTGGCTTACACACCGTTGGAGCGTTGGATTGATGGGTTGGAAGAAAAACAACGTGGAATGGGTAGTTTGTTATCTTATCGACGGGTTGACTATTATACTGTTACAGAACAAAATGTAACACGTGTTGAAATGAAATATTTGGTAAGGTATGTCAATGGTGCGTTGGCAGAAAGCCTTGAGTTTATACTACGTGATGGTAAATATTTTATTACCTATTATGAGTTTAACCCAGAACAAGAAAATGCAAAATAATAGTGTAACAGACTATAATACAATATTGAAAAATTTTGCCGAAATATGTTCTAAAACCGAAAAATGTGTTTCGCAAGCCTTGGAGTATGCAAAAAAGAAAGGACTTGATAATTTGCAGGCTAAGCAGATGGCGAATTATCTTGTAGAAAACAACTACATTAATCATCAGAGATTTGCAGAGGCATTTGCGGCAGATAAGTCGAAGTTTTCTAAGTGGGGATCAATAAAAATTTCTAATGCCTTGAAACTTAAAGGTATAGAGCAAAAATATATTTCTAATGCTTTGCAGTTAATACCATGTGAAAAAATGGAAAGCATGGCAGTTGAACAGATAGAAAAAAAAGCGGCTAAAATAAAATATAAAGATTATAACGATTTGAAAATAAAACTTTTAAGGTTTTGTTTTTCGCGAGGATACGACATAGAAAAATCGAAAATCAAAATTGATGCAATAATAAAACAATTGAAAGAAGGTTGACGATGAAACCAAGGTACACCATATTAGCTGTTGACGACACGCAAGTTAACATTATAATTTTAAGAGATATGCTTAAAAATGATTATGATGTTGAAACGGCAAGCAATGGGCAAGAAGCAGTTGAAAAGGCAAGACAGATACTACCAGATCTTATACTTATGGACGTAATGATGCCTGTGATGGATGGATTTTCGGCCTGTCGTGAACTTAAGTCCGATTCTATTACAGCTAACATTCCCATAATATTTCTTACTGCCCGTACCAATGCAGAAGATATTGTAGAAGGGCTTGAGGCTGGCGCTGTTGATTATGTGTGCAAGCCATTTAGTAGGATTGAATTGCAGATGAGGATAAAAAACCACATCGCATTGGTGCAGTCGCAAAAAAAAATAGAGGCAGAATATCGCGAAAAATTGTTGACACAAAGCCTTTTGGACGAAAAAACGCAACAATTATCGTTGATTACCAACAATATAACCGATGCTGTAATTATGTGTGGAAGCGATGGTAAAATTGTTTTCGCTTCTCCATCGTGTAAAAAACTTTTTGGTCTTGACCAAGATTTTTTTATTGGAAAATATTTTTGGGAAACATCTGGTAACAACGGTGAAAACTATAAGATTAAGAAGTTTTTTTCTGATTTGGCTATCGAACGAAAAAAAACATCGCGTTTTGTGTTGGCAGATTCGGAAATAGGCGGTATATCGGCCATAGAATGTAGAGGTACAACTATAATTAGTGCATCAAGACAGATAGAGGGCTTTGTTATAGACATTACCAACATTACTCCTTTGGCATCAGCAATGATACTCCAAAATAGATTAAGGCGTATTACCATGAAAATAAACGAAATAAGTAGTTTTTCACAAAGCCTTATTTTTGGTGTAGGTTGCCTATGTAAAATAACACCAGCCGACGAAGTTATATTGCTTATTGGACGCAGCGATGGAAAAACTCAATATTTTTGTTGCAAAAAAAGTGAAAACAAAATATTTAAAGGTTTGTTAAACGATGGTCAAAATATAGAATTTGCCAATTTTTTAAAAATTCGACCACAAGAAACTTTATCGGGCGAAAATTCTCCTGAAATTCCTCATTGTATATCAAATCGTAACAAAAATTATGCTGTTAATCCGATAATCGTTGGTAAGACAATTGTAGGGTTGGTTTATGTTGGTGGTAGTAGAAAATTTTCAACCGAAGATACCTATTCTGTTGGAATAATATCAAATTTATTGCGCAATGCCATTTATCGTCGGGTGTTTCAACAGCGTTTAAGACAAAAAGAGCAACAGTTACGCAATATTTTTGATTATAGTGCCAATGCTATTATTACCCTTGACAAAAATCTAAGACCAGTTAGGTATAACAATAGATTTTTGGAAATGTTTTTGTTGGAAAATAGCATGGTAGAAGGTCATAAAATAACCGATATACTCCCAAAAGAAACATCTGAAAATCTTTTGCAACTTATTGGCAAAGTAGAGGCGGGATCTCCGTTTGAAACCGAAGAAATGTCTGTTGTAAAATCGCTTGACAACAAGTTTTATGTAGAAGCCACGGTTTCGTACATCAATGCTAAAAACGATAGCCTTGTTTGGTTGCTTATTTTTACTGACATTACCAAACTAAAAAACATAGACCGAACGATTTTTTCTACAATAACCGCCACCGAGGAAAAAGAACGCACCCGTATGGCTCGCGAATTGCATGATGGATTGGGCGCACTTTTGTCGAGCATTAATATTTATATTAATCTTATTTTGTCGCATTCGGTAGAAGATGAGGAAATATTTAACACCCTTGAACTTACAAAATCGCTTGTTGCAGAGGCTATACAAAATACCAAGGAGATAGCCAACAATCTACATCCAGTTATTTTGACACGTTTTGGGCTTGTAGCTACAATTAAGTCGTTTATTGAATCGTTGCAAAAAACACAACTGATAAATATAGATTTTGATTATCAAAATTTCAAAACTATTGAGAATAAAGATTTTGAATTGACACTCTATCGCATAATACATGAGTTGATAAATAATACGCTTAAATATGCTGAAGCACAAAATATTACTATTATTCTTGAAACTCGGTTGTCGTCTATAAATCTATTTTATGCCGACAACGGAAAAGGATTTGACTTAGAAAAACTCCCAGAAAACAAAAATGGTTCGGGAATGGGATTATCAAATATTTTCGGACGGGTGAAATCGCTTAATGGAAATTGTATTTTTAAAACAAAACCGCAAGAAGGCTTGCAAGTATCGGTAGAAATTCCGTATATTGCTTAATTTTTGTGTATAATTAAAACAAAATATAAAAAAATATATTCAAACTTGAAAAATGGACGGAATTAAAATAATACTCGTTGATGACAAGGTGGTGTATAGAAATGCTATAAAGACATTGTTGCAAAAACTTGGCGATGTTGAAATAATAGCAGAGGCATCTAATGGCGCAGAATTTTTGCGTTTGTTAGAAACCAATAAGCCCGACCTTGTATTCATGGATATTGAAATGCCAGAAATGAATGGTATTGAGGCTACAAAGGCTGCTTTGAAAATTAATCCCGACTTGGTGATTATTGGTCTGTCGATGTATGACAATCAAAAGTATGTTAACGACCTTATTGATGCTGGTGCAAGAGGTTATTTGTTAAAACTTAGCGATAACGCACATATTTTTAGGCAAATAATAAAAAATCCGAAAGCAGAAATTTTCTTTTCAAAAGAAATTTCTCCAGAAAAACAACTCGATGACGAGCAAAAAAAGACAATTCTCATAGCAGACGATTTTGAAAATACTCGTTTTGTAATAGAATTTACGCTAAAACAAGCAGGCTATGAGGTTTTGAAAGCAGTTGATGGACAAGATGCTTTAAAATATTTTGATGGTAGAAAAATTGACCTACTTGTTACAGACCTTAATATGCCTCGTAAAGATGGTTTAGAACTTGCTGAAGCCGTAAAAAAAATGGATGCCTACAAGTCGATGCCAATACTATTGCTTACAACAGAGATTAATGAAGAAAAGAAACAAAAATCAAAAGCAATTGGAATTACTGGTTGGATTCAAAAACCATTTGTAATTGACAAATTTTTAATGTTCATTAACAAAGCGTTGAAGTAAACGCTATATTTTTTTAATATAATCAAAACCAAGTGGTAGAGCAGTTTAAACAAAAATATCTTGAGGAGGTTAACGACCTTCTCAACGAATTGGAGGGAACAATGCTCCAGTTGGAACAGCAGCCCGAAAGTCAGGACGGAGTCAACGAAGTCTTTAGGGTGATGCATACCATCAAGGGAACGAGTGGAATGTACGATTTTAAAACCGTAGAGAAAATAACTCACAACATTGAAAATATCTACGGGAAAATTCGTGATTCGCACGGCTCTGTGAGTAAGCAGGTATCGGCAATAACTCTTGAAGGCATAGACCTTGTGCGCCGTCTGCTTAATAAGCCAAGTTCCGAAGACGACATTTTGGTTGAAAATTTTTTAGAAAAACTCGGTGGAGAAAGCTCTCAAAAACAGAATGAGATTGCAGCACCAGAAGGCGAACACACTTTTTATATATTGTTTACGCCTGAAGCCGATGTTGCTGGGCGTGGAATAAACATAAAAAACATACTTGACGATGCGTCCGCACTTGGCGATAGTGTAGTTATTCCAAGATCTTGGCCAGACGACGAAAAATATGCCAACAAGTTTTATATGTATTGGGAAATTGTGGTTGGAACCCAAAAAACATTGGCAGAAGTGGAAGAAATATTTCTTTTTGTGGCTGACGAGGTTAAAATAACAACTATTTCTCAAGGCAATATGATGTTGCAACCACAATTTGTTGCCAAAATAGAACAATTGCAAAGTACAGAATGTGATATTGATGTAGAGCAATTGATGACTTTTGCAGCAGCCCTTGCTCCACAGCAAGACGAAGCATTGCCTTCTTCTCTGCCATCGAAGGTAGAAATCAAAGATGACAAACAAGAAAACGAGGACAAGATTATTAATAGAAGCGTTGGAATGCTTGACCGTAAAACTACAAGCATAAAGGTTGATAGCGACAAACTCGATGAACTAATGAATCTTGTTAGCGAACTTGTAACCACAAAGGCCGAGATGATAATTGTGGCCGAAAAATACAATATTCCAGATTTTTCTCGGTTAACAGAAAAAATAGACAAACTATCAAATAAATTTAAGGATAATGCATTGTCAATAAGGCTAATACCTATTGAAAGTATGATGTTGAGGTTTGAAAGGCTTGTCAGAGATTTGTCGCATGAACTCGGAAAGGAAATAGATTTTATTACAGAAGGAACTGATACAGAACTTGATAAAACCATAATTGATAATCTCGCTGTGCCGTTGATGCATATTATAAGAAATAGTGTTGACCACGGCATTGAATCTACCGAACGTCGCCGTGAACTAAAAAAAACGAATCGAGGAAAAATAAAATTTACTGCATTTTATTCTGGTGCCAATGTTTTTATACAAGTTCAAGACGATGGTGCAGGTATGGATCCCGAAAAACTAAGACAAAAAGCCATAGAAAAAGGATTTATAAGACCAGAAGACAAACTTACAACAAGGCAAATTTATGACCTTGTTTTTTACCCTGGATTTTCAACAGCGCAAAAAATTACTGGCATATCAGGAAGAGGCGTTGGAATGGATGTTGTAAAACAAAACATTGTAAATCTGCGAGGTGAAATTGAGATGGATTCAGAAGTAAATCTCGGCACCATCACCACAATAAAGTTGCCGTTAACGTTGTCGATTGTTGATGCGTTGTTGGTTTCTATAAGTAGTAATTTGTTTTTAATTCCGCTCTATGTAATAGATAGTTGCACACAAGTAGATGCAAAAATAATTGATACCGACAATCATCGCTTTGTTTATGAAAACGTGCCAACACCGTTTATTAATTTGCGGCATGAGTTCGAAATATTAGGCGATTCGCCATCAACAATAAATATTATACTTGTTAAGTATAAAGATACAAGAGTTGGTTTGACGGTTGATAAAGTAATAGGAGAACATCAAGCAGTATTAAAATCGTTGGGAAGGTATTTTGCAGATCAAGAATACATTTCGGGAGGAAGCATACTCGGCGATGGAAGGATTGCGTTGGTTCTCGATACAAACAAACTTATACGCCAATTGGAATAAAAAAAGAAATGGAAAATTATTCTAACATAGTCTCTTACTTATCGTTTATGCTCAATGGTAAAATTTTTGCTGTTGGGGTTGATTATGTGCTTGAGGTTTTGGAAATGCAAAAAATAACTTCTATTCCAAAAACAAAACCATATATAAAAGGTGTTATAAATTTTAGAGGCGAAATTCTTCCTGTAATAGATACTTTATTTAAATTTGGAATGGGCGAGTCATCTCTTACAGAAAAAACAGTTATAATAGTTTTGGAGATAAAAAGTGAAGAGCATACACCTTTACAAATAGGCTTTGTCGCCGATGGTGTTAAGGATGTTGTAAGTGTTAAACCGATAGATATAATGGATATTCCAGAGTTTAACGACAAAAACAATACAGAATATACCGAAGGTGTTTTTAAGCACAACGACGACTTTATTACTATTATCAACGTTAACAAAATATTTTCGTTGTCAAGATAAAAAAATAAACCGATGAAAGAAAAAATATTGCGTGCGGCAGAATTTTTTAAAAAAGTAGTTTACGGCACAGTCGTCGGTACAACTATACGTAGGTCTATGGTAACATTGGCCGAGTTTATAATAATATGTTATGTTATAGCCGAATATCGTAGTGCAAAGACTACAGTGTCGCAACAAGAATTTGAACATGTTTCTGCCATTGCTGCAGAATGCGCAGTAAACATTACAGATGATTATAATCAAGTGTTTGATGCTTGTGGTAATCTTGCTGTAGCAATGTCTGCAATAAAAGACAAAGAATATAAGTTAAATTTGGATCGTAGTGATGTTACAGCGATAGTAAAAAAAGTTTTAGAAACACTTCCAAATGCCGAAAATCTTGGAATTTATTGGGAATGGGATAGGTTTGACAGCAAGGATGATGCCATGGCTAAGGACGAACGTTATAAAAAATGGTATGGAAGATTTGTAACATTTTTTGCAAAAACTGATTCTTCGGTGGTTGCTGATTTTTTGTTTGAAATAGATGAAAATCAATACGATGTTGTTAAAAAAACAAAGTTGGCAAAAACTTTTTCACCAGAACTTAAAACCATCAACGGCAAACGTTTAACTGTGATTCCAATATATACACCAATTCTTAATGGAGAAGAGTTTCTTGGTTGTGTAATTTCTTATATTAATATTGGTTTTGTAAATAAAACGTGCCAGATAGTCAAGGAATCTATACCTTTCCAAATGGAAATGTCGATTCTCGACAACAACTCAATAACGATAGCCAGCACTCTTAGTTCTGATTGTACAGGTAAGAAAATAGGAGAAACATTAGGTTCTAAATACGAAGATAAAGAAATTTTTATAGGTAAAAATTATCATAAAAAAGAAGACAATATGTTTTACTATGCCCATGTAATGACTATTGACGAGAATAATACAAAATGGGCATTGTTTTTTTTAACATCAGATAGTAATATTAATTCTGCCGTGTGGTCGAAGGTAAAAAAAACAATTTGGCTTGGTGTTTGGCTTATCCTTGTGGTTATTGTTTTTAGTATTTTTATAGGTTATAGGATTGGAGAACCAATAAAACTTGTTTTACAAAATTGTGAAAAATTAAATCAAGGCAATCTTAACATAAAGTTTGATTTTAAGTTGCTTTTTGGTAACGAAGTTAGTTTCCTTTATTCTGCATTTGAAACAATGACAAAGCGTATTCGTAATATAATAGAGGAAGTTAAGCAGTCGTCGGCAAGCATTAATAGTTCAGGAAAACAACTATCAAAATCAGCTGCTCTTATGGCATCGGGAGCCAACGAACAAGCCTCGGCAAGTCAAGAGGTGTCGGCTGCCATGGAAGATATGACAACAGGAATTAGAAAAAACGCCGAAAATGCCCAAGAAACCGACAAAATAACCAAAAAAGTAGTACAAAGTGTTCTTATTGCCAACAAGTCTGTAGGTATGACAGTAGATGCCATGCGTACCATAACAGAGCGAATAAGTGTAATAAACGAAATTGCAGGAAAAACCGACTTGCTTGCGGTAAATGCAGCTATTGAGGCGGCTCGGGCAGGAGAGTTTGGAAAAGGTTTTGCTGTTGTAGCTTCCGAAATCCGCAAGTTGGCAGAAAAAAGTCAGTCTGCAGCACAAGAGATTGACAAACTTTCGGAAAACGGTATGAGACAGGCTGAAAATTCTGGAAAATTACTCGAATTACTTGTGCCTGAGATAAACAAAACGTCGGCATTAGTACAAGAAATAACTGCATCGAGTATAGAACAGAACAATAATGCTATGCAAATAAACAAAGCGTTGCAACAACTAAATAGCATAACCCAACAAAACGCAGCCACAGCAGAACAACTTGCCACTGGTGCAGATGAGTCGCAATCGCAGGCAGAGAGCCTTGATGCTACGATGTCTTATTTCCATTTTGGAACCGATTCTGAAACTGAGTTAGCAATCTTGAACCAAAAGGCATCGGATATTTTGAAAAAAATTGCCGAATTAAAAGTTAATATGTAAGTAAAATTGGATTTAAACACCGACATAACATATTTGCAAGGTGTAGGACCCTCGCGTGCTCAAACCTTGAGCAAAGAATTGAATATCAAAACTTATGAAGATTTGATATACTATTTCCCTTATAAGTATATCGACAAAAGCAAGTTTTACAAAGTATCCGAAGTTAATTCTGATGCTGTCGCAGTGCAATTAAAAGGTGTTATTTCTAAATTTAGAATGGAAGGCGAAGGGCGTAAGCAAAGGCTTATTGCTAACCTCACCGACGAAACTGGTAGCATGGAGTTAATATGGTTTAAGGGTGCGCAATGGATTTTGAAAAGTATTTCTTCAGGAAAAGAGTATATTGTATTTGGAAAGCCTAATTATTACAATGGGCGTTACAACATGGCACATCCCGAAATTGAAGATCCTCAAAAAGCAAAAAAAACAGGTTCTAAATTTTCGGCGCAATATAGTACCTCAGAAAGTCTTAAAGATGCTAAGATAAATAGCCGTGCATTGGTAAAACTACAAGAAACATTTTGGAGTAAAGTAACAGCACCGTTGCCAGAAACGTTGCCAGGATACATTGTTGAAAAATATAAATTGATGCCTATAACCGAGGCATTGAGAAATATTCATTTTCCAAAGGATGAGGAAACACTATCGAGAGCGAGAACAAGACTCAAATTTGAAGAGTTGTTTTACATTCAAATTAATATACTAAAATTCAAAAACGAAAAAAATGCCGTTAGTCGTGGTTTTGTTTTCAAAAAAGTTGGCGATGTTTTCAACACATTTTACTCATCGTACCTACCATTTGAACTTACTGGCGCACAAAAACGTGTGCTAAAAGAACTTCGTGCCGATTTTCTTACTGGGCGACAGTGTAATAGGTTAATACAAGGCGATGTTGGTAGTGGAAAAACTCTTGTTGCTCTTATGTCCATGTTAATTGCTGTTGATAATGGATTTCAAGCATGTATAATGGCTCCAACAGAAATACTTGCTACTCAGCATTATGAAACAATAAAAAACTTTCTTGGACAAATGCCTGTTTCTGTTAGTTTGTTAACTGGTAGCACAAAAACTAAGCAACGCAGACAAATTCACGAAAGTTTAGAAAATGGTAGTCTTAATATACTTGTAGGCACTCACGCATTAATAGAAGATGATGTAAAGTTTCTAAATCTTGGACTCGCTGTTATTGATGAGCAACATCGCTTTGGTGTTGCTCAACGAGCCAAACTATGGCAAAAAAATCCAGCAGCACCACCGCACGTTGTTGTTATGACAGCAACTCCAATACCAAGAACATTGGCAATGACGCTTTATGGAGATCTCGATGTTTCTGTAATAGATGAGTTGCCGCCAGGACGAAAACCAGTAAAAACGCTACATTCGTATGATGCCAAAAGACTTATGGTTTTTAAATTCTTAAGAGAACAAATTGCCCAAGGACGGCAGGTTTATATAGTGTATCCTCTAATTGAAGAATCTAAAAATTTTGATTACAAAGACCTAACTGATGGTTACGAAAGCATTGTAAGGGCGTTTCCACCACCACAATATGCGGTTAGTGTTGTTCATGGACGAATGAAACCTGAAGAAAAAGATAAGGCTATGCAACTTTTTGCTAATGGTACTACACAAATAATGGTAGCCACCACAGTAATTGAAGTTGGGGTAAACGTTCCTAATGCCACAATAATGGTAATTGAAAGTGCAGAAAAATTTGGTTTATCACAGTTGCACCAACTTCGAGGGCGTGTTGGACGAGGTGGTACGCAGAGTTATTGCATACTTATGACCGACTATAAACTATCTTCTGATGCAAAAAAACGTATTGAAATAATGTGTAACACTTCTGACGGATTTGAAATTTCGGAACAGGATCTTAAATTGCGCGGCCCTGGCGACATGGACGGTACACAGCAAAGTGGTACACCAATGCAACTACGTATTGCAGACCTTGCACGCGATGGTCAGATGATGAATCTTGTTCGCGATGCTGCACGTGTAGTTCTTGAAGAGGATTTGTCATTACAATTGCCTAAAAATCAGATTATAAAACAGCGAATTAATAAAATATTCAACAAAGAGCAAAATTGGAGTAGAATTTCGTAAAAAAGAAATATTGTTTCGCAGTTAGTTAGTAAACATAAAAAAAGTTAAATGAAAATGCCATTGGTTGCAGACTTTAAAATAAAAATTATAAATTTGCAGCGAAAAAATTTATTAACGCATATAAAAGTTTGCAATTTAATTTTTAAAATGAAAACCAGACTTCTGATTTTGTTTTCGATTATAATGGCCAGCCTTAGTGCAACGGCGCAAAATTTTAATTATGATTCGCCAAAAGAATACACCATCGGTGGTATTACAGTGTCGGGCGTAAAATATCTTAATAGACAAGCACTTGTTCAGATTTCGGGACTTAAAGAAGGAAAAAAAATCAAAGTTCCAGGCGATGACATTACCAATTCGATAGAAAAATTATGGAAACAAGGATTGTTTTCTGACGTAAGTATAGGTGTTACAAAAATTGAAGACGATAAAATATACCTTGACATAAAACTCGAAGAGCGACCTAAACTATCTAAGGTTATATATAAAGGTGTGCGCAATGGTGAAAAAGAAGATTTGAATGGGAAAATCAACCTTATACCAGGAACAAAAGTTACTGAACATGTTATAATGCGAACCAAAAACATCATAGAACAGCATTATTACGAAAAAGGTTTTTACAATGTGGAAGTAAAGGTGTCGCAACAACCCGACACTATGATGCAAAATGTTGTACATCTTATAATAAATGTTGATAAGGGTGGCAAGGTAAAGATTTCTAACATTACCCCTAATGGCAACAATGCGTTTGCTGACAAAAAAGTGCGCAAAGGTTTGAAAAATACCAAGCAGAAACGTTGGTATGGAATGTTTAAACCATCGAAATTTATACGCACAAAATTTGAGGAAGATAAAGGAACACTTATAAAAAAATATAATAAAGAAGGCTATCGCGATGCAGCAGTGCTTGGCGATTCGGTATATTCCACTGGCGATAGGCTTGTTGGCGTAAATATCTATGTAACAGAAGGTCATCAATATTATTTTAGAAATATTACTTGGGTTGGTAATACCAAATACGGCACTGAAGTGCTTGCGCGTAAACTTGATATAAAAAAGGGCGACCTTTACGATCAAAATCGTCTCGATGATCGACTTTCAAATGATCAAGATGCTGTGGGCAATATTTATCTTGACGATGGTTATCTTTTTTTTAGGGCAATACCACGCGAGGTAACGGTTGAAAACGATAGTATTGACGTGGAAATAATGATTTACGAGGGTCCACAGGCTTATATAGATCGCATTATAATAACAGGAAACAATCGCACCAATGATCATGTACCACGTCGTGAACTTTATACCTTGCCAGGAGAGTTGTTTAGTAAAACCGACATTATACAATCTGTTCGCGAGTTGGCACAACTTGGAAATTTTGAACCCGAAAAACTTATGCCTAATCCCGTGCCAGATTATATGCGTAGTACTGTTGATATTGAATATCCGTTGACAGAAAAAAGCAACGACATGTTTGAATTGTCGGCAGGCTGGGGTGGAGGTTCTTTTGTTGGTCGCCTTGGTGTTAAATTTAATAACTTTTCTACCAAAAACTTTTTCGACAAGAGTAGTTGGAGGCCTTTGCCGGGTGGCGATGGTCAACAATTGGCATTGTCGTTTCAAAGTAACGGAACTTATTACCAAACATATAGCCTTACATTTGTAGAACCATGGCTTGGCGGTAGAAAACGAAACTCTTTTACGGTAAGTTTCTATTACACCGATATTAACTATGCAAAATATTATAAATCGTTAAAAAACTCCACCTATCTGCAAAGTATTTATTCGTCTCTTGACTATCGTATGCAGGTTTGGGGAGCAGCAGTTGGATTTGGACGCCGTCTTCAATGGCCAGATAACTATTTTCAACTTTACCACGAGTTGGATTACAAGCGTTACAAACTGCGCAACTATCCATATTTTGATGGATTTGATGCCGATGGTATAGCCAATGAAATTGCGTTAAAAACTGTGTTCTCGCGCAATAATATAGACGCTCCAATTTATTCGCGTAGGGGAAGTTCTTTTTCTTTAAGTCTTGAAATTACACCACCTTACAGCAAACTTAACAACAAGGATTATTCTACAATTGCCGATAGTTTAAAATGGAAATGGGTAGAATATCATAAATGGGGATTTGAGGCAAAAACCTTTACTCCTATAATTGGCGACCTTGTGTTACACAGCAAGATAGCATTTGGTATGAGTTGTTATTTTACACGAGAAGTAGGATATTCACCATTTCAAGGTTATACAATGGGTGGCGATGGTATGAACTACTACACGTATGGAAAAGATGTAATTGGCTTGCGTGGTTATGATAGTGAGGCCATCAGTTCTGGTGGAAATGTATATGCAAAATATACTATGGAGTTACGTTATCCTGTTACGTTGAGCGAATCGGCTGTAATTTACGGAATAGGATTTGTGGAAGGAGGTAATTGTTGGAAAGAAATTAATCAGTTTTCTCCATTCGATGTATACAGAACTGCTGGTGTAGGTGTTAGGGTATATTTACCTATGCTTGGTATGCTTGGTCTTGATTGGGGATATGGATTTGATACGCCACCAAACCCAACTGACGATAAAAAATCAAGATTGCAGTTTACAATGGGACAGAATTTTTAGTAAAATGTTGTAAAAACTTTTTAACATAAGAAAAGATAATAGATAAAAGGTGTTAAAAAAAATTTATTTTAAAACTTGTGTTGCAACAAATAAAATAAAAAACAGAAAACACCAATATTAAAATTAAAAACAAATACACTATGAAAAAATTAATACTTTC
Organism: uncultured Bacteroidales bacterium; assembly: GCA_937877455.1. Taxonomy (GTDB): domain Bacteria; phylum Bacteroidota; class Bacteroidia; order Bacteroidales; family UBA3824; genus UBA3824. The sequence continues at coordinate 130,248 of CALFIU010000176.1, read as the reverse complement.
GGCCGTATTTTCGCTTTTTGCACTTGCGGCATTTTCGCAAAAATTTGCGCACGTTGACACCGAATATATCTTGGGTAAGATACCTGCTTACCAAGAGGCACAGAAAAAACTTGATAACTATTCAAAGCAATGGCAAGCCGAGGTTGAAAACAAATTCTCAGCATTGGACGAGATGTACAAAAAATATCAAGCCGAAAGTGATATATTGCCAGAAGCAACCAAGGTAAAACGCGAAGACGAAATTATCGCCAAGGAAAAAGAAGCAAAAGAACTTCAAAAAAAATATTTTGGCACCAATGGAGAGTTGGCTAAAAAACGTCAAGAACTTATCAAACCAATTCAAGATAATGTTTATAGCGCATTAAAAAGTGTTGCCTCAGAAGCTGGTTACGACTATATATTCGACAAAGTAACGGGCGACATTATTTACGCTAACGAAAAATACGACGAAAGCGACGAAGTTTTGAAAAAAATAATAAAATAAATATAAAAAAATAATTTACATCTCATAGAAATGAAAAAAATATTTTCGCTTATATTAATAGTATCTGTGGCATTGTTTGCAACAAACACAGCCACTGCGCAAAAATTTGGGCATATTGATTTACAAACCATAATCAACAATTTGCCCGACACAAAAGCAGCACAAACAGCTTTTGAAAACGAAGGCAAAAAGTTTGATGAACAACTCCAGACAATGAGTCTTGAGTATCAAAACAAAGTGCAGGCTTATCAAGAAAATATGCAACTTGCTGATGCAGCCCCTGAAAAATGGAGTGCAGCAATTCGTCAAGACAAAGAAGCTGAGATTATGCAACTTCAAGAGCGCATACAACGTTTTCAAGAAAATGCACAACAATCGCTTCAACAAAAACGTCAAGAACTTTATGCTCCTATTCTCGAAAAAGTGGATAATGCTGTAAAAAAAGTAGCAGTAGCAGGTAATTACATTTACGTTTTTGATAAAAACAACGTATTGTTTATTAATACAGCACTTAGCACAGACCTTACTGATGCCGTTAAAAAAGAACTTGGCATGTAGTAAAATAATATTTTTTATAAAAAATATTTAACTTTGTAAAAGAAATATTTGTGGTAAAATAATGCTGAAACATTGCATTGAAGCTTTGTTTTTGTCAAATATCATAAGACCGAGGATTTTTTCTCGGTCTTTTTTGTTTAATAATGCAGATATAACCAAAAAATTTATACCTTTGCACACCAAAATTTTTCACGATATGGATCAGACTACAGATATTGTGGTAATTGGAGCAGGTATAACAGGGCTTACCACATCGCATTATTTATATAAAAGCGGTAAAAAATTTATCGTGTTAGATGAGAAAGAAACCTTTGGTGGTGTAATATCATCTGTTAGTGACGACGGTTTTGTATATGAAACAGGACCAAATACAGGTGTTTTGTCGAGTATAGAGGCTGTTAATCTTTTTAGTCAACTTGATGGAAAAACTGCATGTGGCAATGCAAAGTATAGTCTTGAAACCGCAGGTTCATTAGCAAAAAAACGCTATATACTCAAAGATGGAAAGTTTTGTGCATTGCCTTCAGGATTGATTGGAGGTATATCAACAAAACTTTTTACGTTTAAGGATAAATTGAGGTTACTTGGCGAACCTTTTAGAAAGCGAGGAACAAATCCTGACGAAACACTTGCAGAGTTTGTTGTAAGGCGTATGGGAAAAAGTTTTCTTGATTATGCTATAAATCCTTTTGTGTCAGGTGTTTATGGAGGAGATCCAACAGGTCTTGTTCCCAAGTACGCATTTCCAAAACTTTATAACCTTGAACAAAAGTATGGTAGTCTTATTGGTGGTAGCATAAAAAAACATAGAGAACCCAAGCCCGAAGGTAGCCAAAAGGTAACACGAGCCACTTTTTCGGCAAAAGGTGGGCTAAACAACCTTACGGCAGCTATTTTTAATGAGGTTGGTTCAGAAAAATTTATTTTTTCGGCACAAAAAGTAAATGTGCAAAAAGTTGATGTTGGTTTTAAAATTAAGTATTTTAAGAATGGAGAACAACAAACTTTAAATTGCAAGGTGGTCATAAACACCGCTGGAGCATTTGCTTTTTCAAATTTATTTCCCTTTGTTGGCGAAGTCGAAAAAAATGCCATTGCAAAGTTGAAATATGCAGGGGTTGCAGAATGTGCAATTGGATTTAAAAAATATAATGGTTTGCCACTTGATGGTTTTGGTGGTCTTGTTCCGCAAGTTGAGAATAGAAGAATCCTTGGAATACTTTATATGTCAACGCTTTTTGAAAATCGTGCGCCAAAAGATGGTGCGTTGATTACTATTTTTATGGGTGGAGTAAGACATCCAGAAATGTTGTCGCTTTCTGATTTTGAGTTGAAACAGATTGCTGCAGAAGAAGTTGGCAATATTTTACAAATAAAAGATTTTGAACCAGATTTGTTTAAGGTTCACCGTCATAAAAATGCTATTCCACAGTATGCTGCCGACAGCCGTCAACGTTTTGAAGCTATAGAAAAGATTGAAAAACAATTTCCGGGTTTATTGATTGGTGGCAATATGGTAGGTGGCATAGGAATGTCAGACAGGATAAAACAAGGTACACATTTAGCCGAAAAAGCATCGCTATTAGTATAATTTTGTAAGAAAAAAATGTTTAATAATACCAAAACAGCGGTTTTGCTTGTTGCGTATGGCACACCAGATAGTGCAAAAAAATCTGATGTAAAACGTTATCTGAAACAGATGCTTGATAATCATAGAGTTGTTTCTATATCTGGTTTCAAAAGGCATCTGCTTGTCAATTGTATTATTGCGCCATTTAGAGCCAAACGTTCGTCCGCATTGTATAAAAAACTTGAGGATGGTCGTGGTATGCCGTTGAGGTATCATACGCAAGATCTTGTTGACAAACTTGCTGAAATTTTAAAACCTATAGCAGATGTTTTTTATTGTATGACGGCAGGAAATCCGTCTGTTGATGAGGTTTGTGAACATATTTTTTCAGCACAATATGGGCGGCTTGCAGTTATTCCACTTTTTCCACATTTTACCGAAAGTACTGCAGGAAATGCGATAGGACAAGTGTTGGAAAATATTAGTCCAAGGTTTAATATGCCCGAAATTGTTACGCTTAATACTTTTTTCAATCATCCGCTCTATCTTGATTCTATGGCAGAAATTATAAATAGAACATTGGATGGTTTTGATTGTCAACATATTGTGTTTTCATATCATGGTATTCCAATAAAACATGCTAACCTTGCACACGGTGGAAAATCATGTCAAGAAATGGGTTGTGAAAATCACTATACACCAGAAAATTCAAAATGTTATGTTTCGCAGTGTTACGAATCTACAAGACTTTTGGCGCAACGTATTGGTTTTGATTTTGAGAAAACTTCCACAGGTTTTCAAAGTAGGTTTGCCGACCATTGGGTTTCGCCATATACCGACAAAGTAGTAGAAAATCTTGTTAAACAAGGAATAAAAAGAGTTTGCGTTGTAACGCCTTCTTTTACAGCCGATTGTCTTGAAACTACAATAGAAATTTCGCAAACATTGCGCAACGATTTTATTGCATGGGGCGGACAAGAAATACGAGTTGTTCCTTGCCTTAATTCAGAAAACATTTGGATTCAATCGCTTGCAAAAATAATAATGGAAAAATTGTAATTTTACTAATGGGTAAAATAACATTTATTTAACGGTAAACTATGTTGTTTTTTTTGCAAAAACAAAACAAACGGATAATTTTGCAGCGAAATAACGTTAAGAATTAAATAAAAAAGATTTTAGGAGTTCTTTAAAAAATGATTAGTAGAAGAATACTACGTATAAAGGTTTTACAGACAATTTATTCTCATTATATATCTGGTAATCAAGATATTACTAAGTCTGAAAAAGAGTTGTTTTATAGCATACAAAAATCTTACGATCTTTATTTTCTCTTGCTTTTGTTGTCGATAAACGTAGCTGATTATGCCAACGAGGTTTTAGAGGCACGTCGCAACAAACTTATTCCTTCACAAGAAGATTTAAATCCTAATTTTAAATTTGTAAACAACAAACTTATAACTCAGTTGCGCGAAAATACTGAGTTGGCATCTAAACTTTCGTCGTCAAAACTTTCGTGGGTTAATTATCCTGAGCTGATAAAAAGATTGTACAAAGAATTTACAGAAACTGAAGAGTACAAAAATTATTTGAATGAACCCACAAATACATACGAAAACGACCGTAGAATTTTGATTTTCTTTTACGAAAATGTTGTTTGCGAGTGTGATTTGCTTTATTCTACTCTTGAAGAAATGAGTTGCTATTGGATTGATAGTGTGGAATTTATAATTGGTATGGTAAAAAAGACGTTGAGTAGATACAAAATTGGTTTCGACAATACGTATCCGATGCCAACAATTTATCATAGTCAAGACGATAAAATTTTTGTAGGTAAACTTTTTCGTTCTGCCATTGCCAACAACGAAACATATCGCGAACTTATTTCAAAAAGTACCAACAATTGGGATTTAGACCGTATTGCTTTTCTTGATATTTTGATAATGCAAATAGCGTTGGCAGAAATTTGTGCTTTTCCAGAAATACCAATAAGGGTAAGTTTTAACGAATATATAGAAATAGCCAAATTTTTTAGCACATCAAAAAGTTGCTTGTTTATAAATGGGGTACTTGACTCTATTGTGCAGCAACTAATTGCAGATAAGAAGATTAAAAAAATTGCTGTTGAAACAGAAAAAGAAAGTACGAGCGATGAAAACGAATAATTTTTTGAGGATGAATGTACGTTTTTTTATATTAATTTTGTTTGTTGCAACAATTTTTGTATCTGCATGCTCAGGCTCGGGTAGTTCAAAAGAAAAAAATGTTGATACAGATACCGTTGCTTATGCTGAAATTAAATTTGATACAACGGTTTATAATTTTGGGAAAATTTTGGAAGGTGAACAAGTAACCTACAAATTTGATTTTACAAACATTGGCAAAAAAAGTTTGGTAATAGAAAAGGTAGAAACATCGTGTGGTTGTACTGTTCCTGAATACGATAAAAAACCTGTTGAACCTGGACAACGTGGCTATGTGCGTGTAAAATTTGATAGTTCAAACAAAGAAGGAACTGTTTATAAGACTGTTAAAATAACATCAAATTGTAAGGAACGTGTTGTAGAACTTGTTATAACAGGGCAAATAGCTGAATAAGAAGATATTGTATAACTATAAAACCAAAGGAAATGACATTTTTGAATTTAATATTGTTGCAAGCCGCAGTTGATTCTACTACAGCGGGCAAGAATGGTATGACACAGATGCTTATTATGTTGGCTCTGGTGGGTGTTGTTTTTTATTTTTTTATGATAAAACCACAACAGAAACGCCAAAAACAACTTAAAGAAATGCGTGAAAATTTGAAAAAGGGCGATGCTGTTATAACATCTGGAGGAATACATGGCACAGTGGTTAAGGTTACAGAAAATGATGTTATCATTACCATTGCTACCAATGTTGAAATTAGTGTTGACAAAAGTTGCGTGTTTGTGGGCAACAATGTTGCAGAAGTGCAGAGAATGTAACTTTTAATAAAAAAACAAAAAACCGCAATTCTGTGAATTAGCATTGAATTGCGGTTTTTTTATTTTTAGGCGTTTAAATATTTTTCTACGTTGTTAAAAATTCTATCAGAAAGATTTTCAGATGCTGCTTTATTGAATTTTTCGCCAGTAATGTGTTCGTAAAGTTCAATATACCTATCTGTAATGCCATTGACAATTTCTTCTGTCATTTCTGGCACTTTCTGACCATCTTTACCTTGAAATCCGTTGTCCATAAGCCATTCGCGAACAAATTCTTTGCTGAGTTGTTTTTGCTGTTGGCCTTTTTCAAATCTTTCTTGATAACCTTCGCTATAAAAATAACGTGAACTGTCAGGCGTGTGTATTTCGTCTATCAAAACAATTTTGCCGTCGATTTTGCCAAATTCGTATTTAGTGTCAACGAGTATTAATCCGCGTTTAGCTGCTATTTGCGACCCACGTTCAAAAAGTTTGTAGGTAATTTCTTCTATTTGTTCGTAATCTTGAGCAGAAATAAGACCGCGAGCTATTATTTGTTCTTTAGAGATGTCTTCATCATGGCCTTCTGCGGCTTTGGTGGTAGGAGTTATTATTGGTTTTGGGAATTTTTGATGTTCTTTCATTCCTTCAGGCACTGGTACGCCACATATAGCCCTTGCGCCAGCTTTGTAACTACGCCAACTGCTTCCTGTAAGATAGCCACGTATTATCATTTCCACGGGAAAAGGTTCTGCCTTACGTCCAATAGTTACCATTGGGTCTGGTGTGGCAAGTTTCCAATTTTCTACAATGTCGGATGTGGCATCAAGAAATTTTGCTGCTATTTGGTTAAGTATCTGACCTTTAAATGGTATGCCTTTGGGTAATACTACGTCAAAAGCCGATATACGGTCGGTGGCTACCATTACGAGTTTTTGATTGTTGATGTTATAAACATCGCGGACTTTACCATGGTAAACCGACTGTTGTCCGTTAAATTTAAAGTCGGTTTGTGTTAATGCGTTTGCCATTTATTTTTTATTTATTTATCTTTTTCAAAAAAATCAGTTTTTTCGTATGCTTCTATTATTTTTTTTACTACTTTGTGTCTAACAACGTCAGAACGGTTGAATTTTACAAATGAAATTCCTTCTATTCCGTTGAGTATTTTTAATGCATGAGCCAAGCCGCTCTGTCGTTTGTCAGGTATGTCAACCTGTGTTTCGTCGCCAGTAACAATGAATTTTGAGTTTTCGCCTATACGCGTAAGAAACATTTTTAATTGCGAAATGGTTGAATTTTGCGCTTCGTCGAGTATTACGGCAGCATCGCTAAGCGTTCTACCACGCATAAATGCCAATGGTGCTATTTGTACTATGCGATCTTCTATCATGTCTTCAAGTTTTTTGGCAGGAATCATGTCGTAAAGTGCATCGTATAATGCTTGCATGTATGGATCGAGTTTTTCTTTCATATCTCCAGGTAGAAATCCTATTTTTTCTCCAGCTTCTACAGCAGGTCGGCACAATATGATTTTGTGGACATTGCCATTTTTTAAAGCTCTTACGGCTAATGCCACAGCAAGATATGTTTTACCTGTACCAGCAGGGCCTGTTGCGAAAACAAGGTCGCTACGTCCAAATTCTTTAACCATTTTTTGTTGGTTTTCGTTTCTTGGTCTTATTGGTATGCCGTTTACTGCGTATAAAACAACATCACCGCCTCCAGCATGAAGTGTGGCTTTTTCGTCTTTGTAACATAAAATACTTTCTAACTCATTGTCGGATAGTGTGTTGTATTTGTTTAAATGATTTTTTATAAATTCAAGCCTTTCTTCAAAACGTTTTATTTCTTCGGTTTCGCCTAAAAGTTTTATTTCATTACCTCGTGCTACAATTTTTATTTTGGGAAATTGCGCACGTATTTTTTCAAGACGGCTTTCGTTGATGCCGTAAAGAACCACTGGGTCGATGTTTTCTAAATCTATTTTTTGCTCCATAAAATAGTGGGGAGTTGGCTTTTTTTTGTTTTTATGTTTGGCAAATATAGGTTTTTTGTAAAAAAAAAAGTATTTTTTTTATTACTTTTGCCAACAATTTTTTTAATAGTTAACACCATTGTAATTAAAGTGAAAAAAATTTTATTTGTTTCTTTCTTGTTGTTTGGCTTAAATGCTTACTCACAATCTGATAATTCTGCGGACGAACTTACGCCTCAAGATATTATTGAAACCAACAATAATGCAGAAGCCATTGATACAATTGACACTCGCGACAAATACACCAAAATTGTATTGTATAAAAATTTTACTTGGCAGTATATTGAACTTGATCGTCCAAATATTTCTGATGACGATTTTCAAGACGATTGGGAACAGGCATCTATTCATGCTTATAGGGACGTGCCACTTTCTTCTTTACCCGACGAAATAGACCTTAGACTAACAGATAGCCTTCACGGTTGGGCATGTCCTAAGATTGGTCAAGTTAATTCAGGATGGAAATTTCGTCGTTATCGTGAACATAAAGGTTCTGATATTCAACTTAATACTGGCGATTCTATACATGCTGCTTTTGATGGTAAAGTTAGAGTTGTTAGAGAGGTTGGTCAGGCAGGTGGTTATGGCAATCTTATTGTTGTTCGTCATCCCAATGGCTTGGAAACTTATTATGCACATCTGTCGAAACATCTTGTTAAAGAAAATGACTTGGTAAAGGCTGGTGAAGTTATAGGTCTTGGTGGTAGTACGGGACGTAGTACGGGTCCTCACTTGCATTTTGAATGTAGGTATATGGGGAAACCTTTTGATGCAGAGAGAATTTTTTGTTTTGAGAAGGGTGAACTTCGTGATAGTGTTTTTACTTTAAAAAAACACTATTTTAACATCAATTCTCATTATGGACAAACTGATGAACAATCAAAAGCGGCAACCCAACGAGTTGTTCATATTGTAAAAAAAGGCGACACGCTTGGTGCGTTGGCTAAAAGGTATCACACTACAGTTAAACGTCTTTGTCAATTAAATCATATTTCTGCCACTTCTACACTTCGACTTGGTCAAAGGCTTGTTGTGAGATAATAAATATTTTCAAAAAAAACGGATTAAACTCGATGTTTAATCCGTTTTTTGTTGAATGTTAGAAGTTTTTTACTTTCTTATTGTCAATTCGTTTATTATGTTTTGCGCACCAGCGTATTTGTCTATCATAAAAAGAACGAACCGTATATCTGTTACTATGCATCTTTGTAGTGTTGGTTCAAATATTACATCACCGCTCATAGCCTCCCAGTTGCCATCGAAAGCAAGGCCAATTAGTTCGCCATCAGCATTGATACATGGGCTACCGCTGTTGCCACCTGTGATGTCGTTGGTGGTTATAAAACATACTCTTATTGTGCCGTCTTGGGCGTATTGTCCAAAATCTTTGGCGTTGTAGAGTTGTTTTAATCTTGGTTGAACGTAAAATTCTGGGTTTTCGGTATCTTCTTTGGCTATTAGTTCATCGAATGTGGTGTAATAGTTGTATTTTTTGCCTTTTGTTTTGTAACTTTTTACGTTGCCGTATGTTAGTCGCATTGTGCTGTTTGCATCGGGATAGAGTTGTTTGTTGGGATTTTTTTCGTCAGTCATTTTTATATACGCATCGGTAAAAAGGTTCATTCCTTGGTTTATTTTATTTTCGTAAATGTCGTTTTTGTCGCTGATGGTATAGTAAATGGTAAAAAATTCACGCATAAGAGCAAACATCGGGTCTTCTTGCATTTTTTGTATGTTAGGCATTAAAATAAATTCTTCGTAACTATCTTTGTTGCAGAAAAAAGAATTATTGTAACATGTGTCTATGAATGAGTCTAATTGCTTGTCTGTTAGCGTGGTTAGAAATTCTGGTTGAAACTCTTTGTCAACTTTTTCTTTATATATTTTCAACATTGTTTTCATAAGTTTCTTGTCTATTTCAACATTGAAATCTTTAAAAAACATGTCTTTGTTGTTTTTGATTTTTTCGAGTTCAGATTCTGTTTCTTGCAATCTTTCTTGTATTGAGTAAAAGTATAATGGAAAATGTTCGTAGCAGAATTTTATAATTTCTGGTCCTAAATAAATACTTTCAAACCAATAGTTTAGAGCTTTGTCGGTATTATCGCCTTCGTTGTATGCTTGTGGCATTATATCAAAAATTTTTGAATATTTGGCTTGTCGGTCTGGCGATGCATCAATCCATTTTTTTAAGTTTTTTTCTATTTTTACTTTTCGGTCATATACTTTAAGATTTGTTAGACCGAGGTTTTGTCCTATTGAATATTTGTAATAGTTAGACGAAGTGGCGTATTTTGATGCGTATTGCAGTTTTGTAGCCTTATCTTTGTCCATGTATTCTTTAAAAATTTTGAGTTTTGCATCGCGTACTTCTACGCGGATGTTGTTTTCGTTGTTCATAAGTCTTTTAACACCCCAAGATGTAAGGTATCTGTCTGTGCTACCGGGATAGCCTATCACCATTGCAAAATCACCATCGTTAACACCTTTTAGGCTAATTGGAAGGTAACTTTTTGCTTTGAGAGGAACGTTTTTTTCTGAATATTCGGCAGGGCTACCGTCTGGAGCTGTATATACCCTAAATATTGAAAAATCAACAGTATGGCGTGGCCACATCCAATTGTCGGTGTCGCCACCATATTTTCCAACCGATTCTGGTGGTGCGCCAACAAGTCTTATGTCTTTATATACAATGTATTTTAACATGTAATAGTAGTTGCCAAAAAAGAAGTTATTTACTTCAATTTCGTATTTTCCGTTTTCGGAAAATTGGTTTTTCATTTCTTCGCGTTGTTCTTCTAATATTTCTTGGCGTTGTTCTTCTGTTGCGTTTTCGGGTATGGCAGCTAAAATTTTTTGTGTTACATCTTCGATGCTTACTAAAAACGAAACAGTTTTTCCTGGGTTTGGAAGTTCTTCTTCCAGCGATTTTGCCCAAAAACCATCAGCCAAATAGTTGTGTTCCATGGTGCTATGGCTTTGTATTTCAGAATATCCGCAGTGGTGATTTGTAAACAGCAGTCCTTGTGGCGATACAACTTCGGCTGTGCAACTTCCATGGTCTAATGCTACAACTGCATCTTTAAGGCAGGCTTTATTTATGCTGTAAATATCTTCGGCACTGAGTCGAAATCCCTGCGCCTTCATTTGGTTGTAGTTTTTGCCTATAAGCGAGAGTATCCACATACCCTCATCGGCATGCAAGGCTGGCAATAAGGTCAGCACAAGGCATAACGATAGTAAAATTTTTTTCATATTATCTCTTTTTACAATTTTTCGCAAAAATAATTCTTTTTGCGAAAATATTTGCATTATTGTAGATAATAAAATATGTATTAGGTAAATGTTTTTTTCGGGGGTTCTAAAAATTGTTTTTTCTGCGTTGTATTTCAATCTCAAAATGCTCATTTACAATCAGTAAACTGCGCTTTTTTGATTTCATACGCCTTGAAAAATCTAATTTTTAGAACTCCCCTTTTTTGGGTTGGTTCTAATTTTTTATTTGTTTTTCTACAAACAATGTTGCAAATATAACGGGTAGCGATGTAACGATGCCAAATACGTATCTAAAAGAAACGTATGGTGATGCTATACAAGTTAGCCAAAGTATTAATAATGGTGTATAAACAAGTAGCATATTGTATTTTTTCTTATAAATACAATATGCAAAGCAAAATAAAACTGCCCATACCATAAAACCGCTGCGAAAAAGCATGTTTATTACGGGAATGTTGCGGTTTGACATTATTTTTTCAACAATGTTGGTGTAGGGGTTTTTGAATATTTGCTTGGTTATAAATTGTTTTGTAAGTTGGTTGTGGCAAGGAAAAATGCTTAATGAGCCGCTACCGCCAGGTGTTTCGGGGTATTCTATATACCAAAAACCAGATGTTGTGCATAAAAATGCTTCTATCGATGTAATAGGAAATTTGAACAGCATTTTTAGTGACAAACTTAAAAATGCTGTTGTGTTGTTTTCTATTGCAGAAATATTAAGTTCTCCTTTGGTTGGGTCAGAAACTTCAGGGAGATATTTGTCGGTGAAATTTTGTAGCGGGCAGTTTATGTATTTTTGTATTTCGTCTTTGTCTTGTTGGTTAAGATTTTGGGTTTTTGCAATACGTGATAATTGTTGCGATACCATAGAGTATTTTTCTATATTCCAATTTCCTGTAACTCCAACATATTTTATAAACGTGTTCCACCCAAAATTGAATAAAAGTACTCCAATGGTAAAAATTATTGCAACTTTTTTGTATTTGTCTTTGCAAAACCATATAATAAAAGGTGTTGATAAAAGTATTACGTGAAATCCATTGTTGCGGTGCAACATCATTAGAATTGGTGCAGCAATAGAAAGAAATATATTAAGTTTGCTTTTAAAAAAATGCTCTTTGTTGATTGCTAATTGTAACAGGCATAGTACAAAAACAAGTGTTGCATATCCAAAAGGTGTGTCTTTGCAGAGCATAGCTGCTTGGTGAGCATAGACAGGGTATAATGCGTAGATAATTGTGATTACTAATTTTACTATGTGTGGAATATCTAATTTTGAAATTGTGTATATTGTGTATGCAGTTATTATGCTTATTAGTTCTAATTGTAACAATATTGCCAAAAAAATACCAATGTTGATATTGCCAAGTAGTTGACCTATTTTTATAAATGGAATAGTAATCCAAGCGTTGAATACAGGATGGTGGTTTGTTAGTGGTGCATAGCCAAAAACTTGTCCTATATATTCCAATGTGTCGAAATTAAATATCATAGGCCAATATTTTATTATAAACAAACTATACATAATGTTGCAGCCTACTACGCAAATTAGGAAATGTTTTTTGGTTGGAGTTGGAAATGTGTTGGGTTCGATGCTTTGTTGTGATAATTTTGGTATTAATTTTTCAAACGAAAATGTTATGCAGCTAAAAAAAATTGAAAAATATCCAGTTGTTCTTATGATGGATTTTGTAATATTGTGATGGCTGGAGAATATTTCGTCCAATCCAGCTACGGCAGTCAAACTATGACCAACAACTTCTGCCAATGCGAAAAATGCCGACAATACTGAACCTATTACCAATAGTCTTTTGTTGCCTTGTACGAGGTTCAATACCTTTTGGTAGGCGTAGAGCAACAGAAAAAACAAAATAAAGAAAAAAAAGTTGTTGAAAGGTTCTGTGTTTTCTCTATTCCAATAACAACTTGGGTCTAATAGTCTATACCAACATACTTTTGCTCCGTTATCCGATACGTTTTGCCAAAAATAACTCATGCCAAATGACAAAATTGTTAGATAGGCGGCAACAAAAGAAATAATGTGTTTTTTTGTATTTTTTAGTGTTTTGAGGTTCATTATTTTGTTTGGTTTGAGTATTGACGTTCTCTATCTGCCCATTCGTTAAATCTGTTTTCAAATTCTCGACGTTCATTTTGTTTGATTATATCGAGGTTCATTGCTTCGTAAAACGATTGTATAGAACATATTGAGAAAAATACACATGCTACAAAACTTGGAAGTTTTGGTACAAGTCCTGTTTGAAAATATTCTATAAGAACGGGTGTGAGAAAACCTAATGCTGCCAAAAATGAAAATAAAGCCATCCACATGAAAAAACTTAATGGTTTGTAGTTTTTAAAAAGTACGAAGATGGTTTTTAAAACTCTAAAACCATCTGAGTAGGTATTAAGTTTTGATTGGCTACCTTCTGGTCGGTCGCGGTATGTTACAGGAATGTTTTTTAGTAATAGGTTTTTGTCTAATGCGTGTATTGTCATTTCGGTTTCTATTTCAAACCCCTTAGACAACACTGGAAAAGTTTTAACAAATTTATACCCAAATGCTCTATAACCAGTCATCACATCTTTAATGTCGCTTTTGTAAAGCATATTTATAAGTCGCCTTACGAGAACGTTTCCAAAATTGTGAAATGGTCGTTTGTTTTCTGTAAAATAGGTGCTTGACAGCCTATCGCCAATAACCATGTCAATGTTGTCGTTGAGAACGGCGTTGGCAAGTTGTTGAGCATATTCGGCGGGGTAAGTGTCATCGCCATCGGCCATTATATAGCAGTGTGCGTCAATATCTCTAAACATTGTGCGTATAACGTTACCTTTCCCTTGCCTTTTTTCGCAACGTACAATTGCACCCGCCGATTGTGCTTGCGCAATGGTGTCGTCTTGTGAGTTGTTGTCATAAACGTATATTTTGGCTTCGGGCAGTTGTTCTTTAAAGTTTTCTATTACTTTTTTTATGGTTTTGCCTTCGTTATAACACGGTATTAAAACTGCTATTTTGTCCATTGTAGGTAAAAGGTATTTACTATATTTCTGCAAATGCAAAATTAAAAATAAATATTTTTGATTGTTGTATTTTGAGTAAAAATTTATAGTGTTATTCCTATTATTAATATGTCGTTTGTTTGTATGTTGTCGCCGCGCCAAAGGTTGTGTGCATTTTTTATGGCTTGTAATTGGGCATCCATTGGCATATCTTTTATTTTTGAAACAAGATTTTTGAAGTTGCTTACCATATATTTACGTTGTTTGTCGCCCCCTATTTGATTATTGTATCCGTTGGTAAATAGGTAGATATTTGATTTTGGACAGAAAGTTGTTTTTTCTTGGTGGTATTTTTGCTCATTTTTGTCGTCAAATGAGCCACCGAGAGCATGTATGTCTCCTTGAATTTCTTCTATTCCATCTTCGTGTGTTAGAAAAATTGTTTGGTTGGCAGCAGCAACAGCAATTTCTTTATTTTGGTTATCTATTCGACAAATAGTTATTTCCATACGGTTGTTGTTGAATGTATGGGCATCTTTTTCTGTTTTTTGGGTTATTCCTTTGTTTATGTTATCAAGAATTTCTGCTGGCTCAAAAATGTGTTTTGTGTTAATAATTTCGTTTAGGAGCGAGTTGCCAACCATACCCATATATGCTCCCGATAGGTTGCTACCTGTGCTGTCTGCCACGGCAATAAATGTGTATGAGTCTTGTTGCGAAAACCAGTAGAAATTGCCACTGACAATATCTTTAGGCATATAAAGCACAAAACAATCTTTAAAACACTCTTTTATGCGGTGTTGAGATGGAAGTAGTGCTGATTGTATTTTGGCTGCATTATTTATTGAGTCTATTATGTCGTTGTTTTTTAGTTCAATCAAAGTACGTTGTTTTTCTATTTCGATGGCGCGGGCATTGAGTTCGAGGTTTTTGTTTTTTATTTCTATGTTGGTTTTTCTAAGTTGTTCGGTTATTGAATGACGTATTTTTAACAGATAAAGAAGTATTGATAAGAATATAACCAACAATCCGAGTAATGTAAGTATAAGTAATCGTATTTTTTTTTGGTTTTTTATTTCGGTTTCTTGTTGTTTTATTATTATGTTTTTGGTAATATTTTCTTGTTCTGCAAGTTTTAGTTGAAGATAATTATTTTTATACATAATATCTGTTTTTTCAAGCGAGTCGAGGTATATTTTTTTTTGTTTGTTTATTTCTTCTAATTTTTTTTGATTTTCTAAGTTGTTTTGTTTTATATTTTTTTGAGCATTATTTTTAATTGTTGTTA
The DNA here is from genome assembly GCA_937877455.1 of uncultured Bacteroidales bacterium. Taxonomy (GTDB): domain Bacteria; phylum Bacteroidota; class Bacteroidia; order Bacteroidales; family UBA3824; genus UBA3824. The sequence continues at coordinate 115,083 of CALFIU010000176.1, read as the reverse complement.
TTTCGGATAGGTGTTTTTTTTCTATAATTTCGTTGGCAAGATCTTTATACTCTTTGGATTTTTGTTCGTTGCCAGCGTTGCGATATTGGGCAGCCATAAGGAAGTAGCAACGCGATAGTAAATTAGAATCTTCAATTTTTTTACACAAATATTCGGCTTGTTTAAGACAGTCAATACTCGTACGGTAGTCGTTGTAGGATAGTTGCGAAAGGTTTATCAATGCGATGGCTATGTCGATATAATTACCGTAATCTCTTGCTGTGGAAAGTGCATCAAGTCCATATTGTTCAGCGGTTTTATAGTCTTTTTGAGATTTGTAGATGTCTGCCATAAGCCCACAAATTCTTATTTGAAGTTGCCAATCTTTGAGTTGTAGAGCGAGTTTTAATGCTTCGTCTAAAACAGAAAGTGCGTTTTTATTCTGTCCATTATGCCAATATGCGGTGCCAAGTTTTATTTTGTATTCAAGGATTTTGGGATTGTTTTCGTTGTTTTGGTAATTCGATATTTGTTCTTTGTAATACAAAAGTTCGTCGGATTCATCGTTTTGACAATAGGCTTGTTTACAAAAAAGCAAGAAAAAGAAGACACACAATATTTTTGAATAATATTTTTTCAATTGCATAATATATTTTGCGGAATTATTATGCAATTATAGTTTTTTTTTAAAAGATATTAAAAAAATTGGATAGTTTTTTTATGTAGGATAATGTATTTGTTAAATAATAAGAATTGATAAAATGTATATTTACAAAAAAACACCGAAAAAAAATCGGTGTTTTGTGGAGATTAGGAGAGTCGAACTCCTGACCTTTTGACTGCCAGTCAAACGCTCTAGCCAACTGAGCTAAACCCCCAAATGATGTTGCAATATTACTAAAAAAAATTAAATAAAAAAAAATTAAAGTGATTTTTTTATTTATTTCACGACAATTTCATTTGAATGGGCGGACACGCATATCCGCCCATTCACACCATTCTATTTGTAGTGGGGATTATAGGATTTGGCGAAAAGGCATCAAAGCCGCCTTTTCGCCAAATCTTGTTCATAATATTGAATATAACCATATTTTGTAGGGGCGAGCCTATGTGTCCGCCCGCATTGATGTCGATTCAAATGAAATTGACGTGTTGATTTAATAAAAAATCGTCTGTATTGTATAAAAAAAGGAGAGTGCAGGTTAATACACTCTCTTTTTTTAGCAAATGTAAAAATATAATGTTTTTGTTTATAAACTATTTTTTATAGTTAAGTATCCAATTTTTAGCGTTTATAAACATTTCTATCCACGGCGAAACAATGTCAGAGTTTTTTCTATCTTCTGGATAATTTGCCCATTGCCAAGCATATACAGCGCGTTCTGGATGTGGCATCATCGAAAGATGACGACCATCGTTAGAAACTACTGCCGCAGCGTTATAATCCGAGCCGTTTGGGTTGCCAGGATATTCTGCATAGGAATATTTCATTGGTATTATGTATTGGTTTTCTAATTCGGGAAGGTTGAAACGACCTTCTCCATGTGCAATCCATACACCAAGACGGCTACCTTCAAGCGATTTTAATAGAATAGAGTTTGAAGGCATTATGTCAACGTTGACAAATGCTGATTCAAATTTTCCTGAGATGTTGTGTTTTAGTTTTGGATGGTTTTGTTTATGCGGATACACGAGTTCAAGTTCGTTCATAAGTTGGCATCCGTTGCAAATGCCAAGGCTTAAAGTGTCGGGACGTGCATAGAAATTTTCAAGAGCTTTTTTGGCTTTTTCGTTATATTTGAACGCACCAGCCCAGCCTTTTGCGCTACCGAGGACATCGGAATTTGAAAAACCGCCGCAATAGACTATGAAATTGACATCTTCGAGGGTTTCGCGTCCGTTTGCTAAATCGGTCATGTGTACGTCTTTTACATCAAAACCTGCTAAATACATTGCCCAAGCCATTTCTCTGTCGCCGTTGATACCTTTTTCTCGAATGATGGCTGCTTTTATTCCAGTTTTTTCGCGTCTTTTGGAATCAATACCGTATGTTTTGAGTTGTCCATCAAACGATGTAGGAAATTTAAATTCCAAGGGTTGTTTTTTGTAATTTTTGTAACGTTTTTCGGCGCATGTTTGTTCTGTTTGGTAACGGTCGAGAAGATACGATGTTTTGTACCAAATATCTCTTAACGCATCGGTATCGAGAATTTTTGTTTGGTTTTCTTTTGTTATTTTTAGGTTTCGCGATTTTGTTGTGTTACCAATTGCGTAATATTTAACGCCAAACGAATTTAAAATTTGATCAACTTTTTTTATGTTGGCTGTTTGTATTATAATTCCTGGATTTTCGGCAAACAATGTGGTGCATAAGTCTTGACTTGAAAAATCAAGGTTTATTTCCATGCCATATTGTGTGGTTGCAAAAATCATTTCTAACAATGTGGTAATCATGCCACCAGCCGAAATGTCGTGTCCAGAAAGTATGAGTTTTTCTGCAATTAGTTTTTGTACAGCGTTGAAAGCTTTTTTAAAATAATCGGCATCTTTGATGTCGGGACAATCTTGCCCTATGGCATTTGTTATTTGAGCAAAACTACTTCCACCGAGACTTAGTTTTGATGAAGAAAAATCTATGTAGGCGATAGTAGTGTTTTCTATAGGTTTTTGGTCGGGAGTTACACCAAGTTTATAATTATAAACTTCTCCAGCGGCAGTTATAATTACAGTACCAGGCGACATTACTGGTTTTTCGCTTGGATATTTTTGAGTCATTGACAGAGAGTCTTTGCCTGTTGGAATATTAATTCCAAGTTTTATGGCAAAATCTGATGCTGCTTCAACTGCGGCATATAGTCTTGCGTCTTCGCCTTTGTTTTTGCATGGCCACATCCAGTTTGCGCTTAGCGAAATGGCGTTGATACCGTTTGTCAATGGAGCAAATACAATGTTAGTAAGAGACTCTGCAATTGCCAATCTACTGCCTGCTTGTGGATTTATGAGTGCTACAGCAGGAGCATGTCCTAATGCAGTGGCTATTCCGTAAGTATTTGAGTAGTCGATAGATACTGTGCCATAATCTGCCAATGGAAGTTGAAGTGCGCCGACATTTTGTTGTTGTGCTACTTTGCCCGTTACTGAACGGTCAACTTTGTTGGTGAGCCAATCTTTGCATGCAACGGCTTCTATTTGTAGAACAGCATTAAGGTATTCATCAAATTTCTGATTGTCGTATTTTATTGGTGCATAGTTTTTTTCAACAGTTGTGTCGGTCATTACAGTTTTTGGTGGTTTGCCAAAAAAGTCTTCAAGTTTTAGGTTTATTGGTGTTTCTCCGTCTTTTAGCGTAAATTTAAACATCATGTCATCGGTTGTTTTGCCTACTTCGTACATTGGAGCACGTTCACGGTCGGCTATTTTTCTGAGTTTTTCAACCGAATCTTTTCCTATTACTAAACCCATGCGTTCTTGGCTTTCGTTTCCGATTATTTCTTTAGCTGAAAGTGTAGGGTCGCCAACTGGCAATTTGTCAATTTCAATAAGACCACCTGTTGATTCTACAAGTTCTGACAGACAATTGAGATGACCGCCAGCACCGTGGTCATGTACCGAAACTATTGGATTTTTGTCGGTTTCGCTAATGGCGCGTATGGCGTTGTAAACCCTTTTTTGCATTTCTGGGTTAGACCTTTGTACGGCATTTAGTTCAATATCGTTTTTGTATTGACCTGTTGCCACGCTTGAAACAGCACCTCCGCCCATTCCTATACGGTAGTTGTCGCCGCCAAGCACCACTACGGGTAGGTCTGTTGATGGTGTATCTTTTTGACAATCTGCTTTTTTTGCGTATCCTACACCGCCTGCTTGCATTATAACTTTGTCGAATCCGTAGCGATTTTCGCCTTCAAAATGTTCAAATGTTAGTAAACTACCGTTGATGAGAGGTTGTCCAAATTTATTACCAAAGTCGCTTGCACCGTTTGAGGCTTTAATGAGTATTTCTAATGGTGTTTGGTATAACCATTTTCTTTCAAGAACAGCATTTTCCCATTGTCTATCGTTTTGAAGACGTGGGTACGAAGTCATGTAAACAGCTGTTCCTGCTATCGGGAAACTACCTTTTCCTCCAGCCATGCGGTCGCGAATTTCTCCACCGCTACCAGTGGCAGCACCGTTGAATGGTTCTACTGTGGTTGGGAAGTTGTGTGTTTCTGCTTTCATTGAAATCACCGTTTCAATATCTTTAACTTCATATTCTGATGCTGTTTCGGGATTTGATGGAGCAAATTGTTCTGCCACAGGGCCTTCTATAAATGCAACATTGTCGGCGTATGCGGATACAAGACCTCGTGGGTTTTGTTTTGATGTGTCTTTTATAAGTTGAAAAAGAGATTTCTCTTTTTCTTTGCCATCAATAACAAATGTGCCACCGAAAATTTTGTGACGGCAGTGTTCGCTGTTAACTTGCGAAAAACCAAATACTTCGCTATCTGTAAGTTTACGTCCGAGAGTTTGTGAGAGGTTTTCGAGATATTCTATTTCTTTAGGGCTTAGAGCAAGTCCTTCTTTTTCGTTGTATTCTTTGAGATTGTCGATATAAATAATTGGTGCTGGTGGATTGGAGATTGTAAAAACATCTTGATTTATAGAATTGTACACCCGTTGGAGCATTTTATCGTGTTGGGGTGTAGCGTTGTCTGCGGCTATAAATTTTTCTATTCTCTCAATACCTTCTATGCCCATGTTTTGGGTTATTTCTACGGCGTTGGTACTCCAAGGAGTAATCATTTCCTTGCGCGGACCAATGAAAATGCCGTCTATTTTTTCGCAGTCGAGTGGTGTGGCATCGCCAAACAACCAAACGAGTTTCTGCATGTCGGTTTGTGCGGGATTTTTTGTGAATTTTACCGCATAAATTGTTGAATCTTTTGATTTATAAAACTTTAGCATAGTTTTTATTTTGAACAGAGTTTTTTTTTATATGGCAAATTTATAAAAAAATGTTGCAAAAAAAATAAGTAGTAAAAAAGTGGCTTAAAAATTTTATTATTTTTGAAAAAAGAACGTATTTTGACGGCAAAAAATAACTTTTATGAAAAACAAAAATACAAAACAGAAAGCATCGCAGGAAAGTTTTCCATTTGCGGGCATAATTACAATAGCAGAAGGTGGCTATGGGTTTGTTAAATTCAATGGTGTTACAGTTTTTGTGCCAGCCAATTTGCTTGCTGCCAAGGAGATTGTTGATAAATCAGTTGTTCGTGGAGAGTTTGTTGATGCATTTGATAAAAAACGCAATCAAGATGGCTATCGTGCAGTTTCGCTTGAGAAGGTTGAGGAATAATATTTTGTGTATTTGGTAGTTTTTAGGGATTTTTTTTGTTTAACCCTCAACTTTTTATATGCAAAAATAGCAACTACACCTTCATAACAAAGGCTGTCTTAAAAGTTTCTATTCTATTAGATAGCCTTTTTATTTATCTAAAAAATTTGACATATTTTTCCAGAAAATGATAAATTATTAAGAATTTGAAAGTTTAAGATATTTTGCAATTTCAACCAATAATTTTATCTTTGTATCAACAAAAACACCAAATAGCCATGCCGTCAGAAGGAATATACGAACGTTTTATAAATTTTTACACAGATTTTGCGTTTAAGAAATTTTTTGGAACACCAGCCAATAAGGAATTCTTAATTAGTTTTCTCAATGCTCTCTTGAAATTCAAAGACGATGAAGAAATCAAGGATGTTAAGCATCTTAATACCGAGAAATTACCAATTGTAGAGTCAGACCGAAAATCTATTTACGATGTTTATTGTCAGAACAATAAGGGCGAAAGGTTTATTGTTGAAATGCAAAAAGCGTCGCAAATAAATTTTATAGACCGCTCATTGTATTATGCGTCATTTCCAATTCAAGAACAAGGCGAAAAGGGGTATATTCGCGAGATGGACGATAAAAAGGTATATTGGAAATATGAACTAAAAAAAGTCTATGTAATTGGTGTTCTGAATTTTATAATTGATGAGAACCCAAAACACACCGAAGTCGTAACCCATGCAAAACTGCGTTACGATGAATATCCAACCGAACTTTACAGCGATAAGTTGGAGTTTATAAATATTGAGATGCCGAAGTTTGAAAAGAGAGAAGACGAACTTGAGGATATGCTTGATAAGTGGTTTTTTGCAATGAAAAATCTTTATCATCTCGCCGACCGTCCCAAGACTTTGCGAGAGGCAATTTTCAAGCGTTTGTTCAATCTTGCAGAAATTTCAAAATATAAGCCTAATGAATTGCTTGCTTATCGTGATAGTTTGAAAGATTATCGAGATTATTACAATACGATTGATTTTGCAGAGATTAAAGGTAGAAAGCAAGGCAGAGAGGAGGGACGAGTAGAAGGAGAACAATCTAAGGCAATTGCTATTGCTCGTACTCTAAAAGCACTTGGGAAAATGACCATTGCAGAGATAGCTTCTGCTACGGGTCTATCTGAAGATGAAATAACAAAAATTTGATAAAACAAATAATACCAAATTCATCATCAAATGGATATACAAATGCTAAATGAAGTAGTTTGTATGCAAATGTTATCTTATAAGTGTAAATTTTTTACCTATTGACATTGTATTTTTTGAGCCTATTACAGAAACCATTGGTTGTTTGAGGTTCTGTTGGCTTAGATCTTCTTCCGTTGATTTTTCATTGTTAATTTCAGCTATGTTTGTGTTGATAGTTGTTTGGTTATCAAGTTCTTCGTAGATAGAATTTTCGCTTTTAAATTCAGGAACTATTTGTTTCATCTTTGCAACTATTTTAAAGTTGTCTTGAGTTTTAACAAGTTCTATTAGTTCTGAAATTTGTGCTGACACTTGAGCAAAATTGTATTTTCTTACCTTTGCTACCATTATTTGTGAATGTGTTGTTGGCAAGGTTTTCTCTTTATCGTTAAGCACTTCTTCGTAGAGTTTTTCGCCAGGACGTAGTCCAGTGAATTGTATTTGTATATCTTTGCCGAGTGTAAGCCCCGACAGTTTTATCATTTTTTTTGCTAAATCTATAATTTTCACTGATTTGCCCATGTCGAATATAAAAATTTCGCCTCCGTTGCCAAGTGTACCTGCTTGTAAAACAAGTTGACACGCTTCTGGTATAGTCATAAAAAAGCGAGTTATTTCTGGGTGTGTTACTGTAATTGGCCCTCCTGATTCTATCTGTGCTTTGAATCTTGGAATTACGCTTCCGTTACTTCCGAGTACGTTGCCGAATCTTGTAGTTATGAATTTTGTAGGGAATAGTGTATTTAACGATTGAGTGTATATTTCGCATATTCTTTTAGATGCTCCCATTACGTTGGTTGGATTAACAGCTTTGTCGGTTGATACCATTACAAATTTTGAAACTCTATATTTAACTGCAAAGTCTGCTAACAACTTTGTTCCAAAAACGTTGTTGGATATTGCTTGAGATGGATTGTTTTCCATCATTGGTACGTGTTTGTAAGCTGCTGCGTGGTAAACTATTACTGGATGGAATGTTTCAAATGTTTTTGTTAATCTTACTTCGTCGGTGATGTCGCCTATTACTATCTCAAAATTGTAGAAATTGAGTTTTTCTCGTAATTCTAATTCGAGGTCGTAGAGTGGTGATTCGGCTTGGTCGAAGATTATTATTTTTTGTGGGTTGAATTTTGTTAATTGTCTAACAATTTCGCTACCAATGCTTCCTGCTGCACCAGTAACCATAACTATTTTATTGACAATATCTTTGCGAATTTTTATTTCGTCAAGTTTTATGGGGTCTCTTTCTAAAAGATCTTCTATTTTTATGTTTCGTATTTGTTTAAACGACAATTCACCGTTAGTCCATTCGTTTACTGTTGGGGTTGACAATACTTTTATATTTTTGTTTAAGCATAAGTCAATGATGCTTTGTTTTCGAGTTTTGCTGCTTATTTTACCTGCTATAATGAGGTTTTCTACGTTATATTTTTCTATAACCATCTCCAAATCATTATAGTCATAAATATTTACACCATCTATGCTTTTGCCAGTTAGAGCGTTGTTGTTGTCTATGAAAGCAACTACTTTGTAGTTTGTGCCTGCATCGCGGTCAAGTGTTCTTTTGGTAGTTAAAGCAAATTCGTTTGCTCCATAAATTAAAACGTTTTGCTTGGCAGAGTGGTTATTGATGTTATGTTCAAGGTATAGGGTTTTTACAACAAATCTCGATACCGTCATTATGGACATTGTTATTATGCTTTCAGAAACTATTATTGTAAGTGGCAGTCTGCCTGCTGTTAATCCAAATTGGTGAGCAAGAAAACTTAGTGTCATAATTGCTGCCGAACCTGCCATTATGGTTGATACAATGCGTATAACATCATTGGTGGACGTATAACGGATTATGCCAGTGTATGTTTTTGATATTAAAAAACTTACAAGTCTTGTAGGTAGTATAAATGCAAAAGCATAACTTAGGTTGGTAGCAAGTGTTTCTGCAAACGAAAAATTAAATCTTAGTAGATAACTAATTAGAATTGAAACACATACAATGATGACATCTATTGTTAATACCATCCAACGTGGTGCGTGAACTGTTGAAAACTTTATCTTAAACATAATTCCTTTTAGTTTTAGGCTATATTTGTTTTGTTTTATAGTTTTTTATACAAAACGCTGCAAAATTACACTTTTTTTGTTGGTTATTATGTTTATTTTGTGTAAATTTTTGCTTTATACATGTTATTTGTTTTTTTTCTTATTAATAAAGATTTGTTTGTGTGTGTGGTATATAAAAAAAATGTTGGGAACAAATCCCAACATTTTTATGCTTATATTTTACAATAGTTGATGTTTGAAAAATTCTGTTGCTATTCTTACTGCATTTGGTAAGTCTTGAGAAAAACTGTGGTCGTAATTTTCAAGTATGTTTAACTCAGCATTAACTCCATAAATTTCTTTGTAATGTTCTGAATAAGAAAATGGTACTATTTTGTCGCCAGTTCCATGAATTAGGCAAACCCTACCAGTGTAGTCTTTTGAAATACCAAAAATATCAAGCATGAAAGCAATTTTTATGTATTCGCGTCCAATTTTGTTGCCACCAGGTAGTTTAACTACTTCTGGAGGGTTATGAGGGTCGTATTTTGCGCCAAATGTACATCCTCGTATTGCATCTTCTCGAAGTACAGCAGCAGGAGCCATCAGGCATAATGCTTTTATTTCTTTTTTGCCAAGTGCAGCTGCTGCCATACCAGCTACAACACCGCCTTGAGAGTGTCCGCTAAGTGATATGGATTTTACGTAGTTGAGACTATGCGCGTATTCTACTACTGCGATTGCATCTTTTATTTCGTTGGCTACGGTCATGTTTTCCATTTTGCCTTCGCTTTCTCCGTGTCCGTTGAAATCGAACCTAATGCTCGCTATGCCATTTTTTTCAAGTTCATCGGCAAGCATTTTTTCTATTTTACCGTTTTTGTTGCCACCAAAACCATGACAAAGTACAACAAGTGGTATTTTTTGTTTTTCTGATATTTCTGGGCATTGTATTGTGGCGGATAGTTTGCCTGTTGCGCCTTCTATTGTTACGTTTTCTTCTGTAGCCGACAAATTTAGAGCTTGAAGCATAAATAATGCTGTTATTAATAGAATGTGTTTCATTTTTGTTGTTTTGTTTTATCCGATAATATTTTACAATAAATAAGCCAAATTTTACGGGGGGGCTAAAAATTGCTTTTTCTGCGTTGTATTTCAATCTTAAAAATGCTCATTTACAATCAGTAAACTGCGCTTTTTTCGATTTCATACGCCTTGAAAAATCTAATTTTTAGAACTCCCCTTTAATTTGGTAGGTTGAAAAAGTGTTTTGGTAATGTCAAATTCTCAACCTACCTTAAAATATTAATTTTCAATTACAATTGTCTTCATACCTTGAGTTTTCGCATAAACCGAATTGTCGTACATATCTTCGCAAACAATACCAGGAAGATAGTATTCTCCAATGTATGAGGCGTTTAGGTTTACTTTTATTATTGCTTTAGCGTGTGCTGGAAGGCTGAAATAATTGCAAACCCTATCATCGCGAATATCAGTGTATCTGATTACTGCACGTTGGTTGTAGTTGTCGTAGTCATAGTCATACTCATACTCATCTTCTTCGTTGTCGTAGTTATTATGGTTGTTTGGGTTTTCAAATATTCGACCATTTACAATTTCCCAACCAGAAGGAAATATTTGCATAAGTGAAATATTGTCGTATTTTTTGATACCGTTGTTGGTTACTTCCACTTCAACAGTAAAGTCTGTACCTTGTTTTATTTGCGATGGTGATATTTCTTTTCCATCGATTGTATATTTAATTTTTGTACTTAATACATTATTGCCAACAGTTTCTTTGCCTGCTTGCGGTGTTCCTTTAACGGATAATTCTACATAAACTACACCGTTGCCGTTGTTTGTGAATTTTAGAATCTTGTCGTTGGTGTTTTTTAGAGGTACGTTTATGGTAGCTGTAGGTTGGTTGGTTTTTAGTGTATTTTGTTTGCCTTGCCAGCTATATACTCCATTAATGTTGTTGGCTGGATTGTATTTTTCGTAATATTTGCTCATTGCCATCAACACGAATGCTGTGGTTTGTGTATTATAAAAATTATTATTGTTGAACTGTTGAGACAGATATTTAGCCACTTTAAAAGCTTTTTCTTGCTGACCATTTTCGGTGAGAGCTTGGAGTATTATAGCCATGTTACGAGTTTGTGAACCGTATGTGCCATCGTTGTATTGTGGCGAGCCTGTACTATATCCTGCAATGGCGTTTATCATGCTTTCTGCAACAGATTTTTTTCCTGCCGCGCTATAAGCTGCAGCAAGATGATATTTTGCAGCATCGGGGAGATTGGGCAATTCTTTTAGTCTGTTCATTGCGCCAAGGAGAGGTTGTCCTGCCAATGCCATTGTGTAAAGTCGGTATGATTGCTCCATGTATGAACCAAAATTGCTATGATACCAATTTTCTGATTGTTTTCTTTGGTAGGTTTTCCATGCGTTGAAAAATTTATCGGGAATGTCGTACCCTTTTTTCTTAGCCTCAAGCATAAATTGTCCTGCGTATGATGTTACCCAATTGTCGGTGTATGTTTCTCCTGGCCAATAAGTTAGTCCGCCGCTATATGATTGTTGAGATATAACTTTTTTAATGGCAGTTTTTATATTTTGTTCAGCATCGGCTTTTGCATTTTCGTCAATTTGTGTCATTGTATTAAGGTATAATTGCGGAAAAGCCTTAGAGATGGTTTGTTCAAGACAACCGTGCGGATATGCGATTAGGTTGTCGAGGCGACCTTGAAAGTTGAACGGTATCATTGTAGATATATTTGCCGTGGCTCTATTGGTACCTTGCCGTCCAAATGTGTTTATAGGAATTTCTACTGTTTGACCTGGATTAACAGCAATGGTTGACATTCTAACTTCTTCTGGAACAGCATCATGGATATTTGTTTCTATTATAAACGACGATTTGTGATTACCGCTTGTAGCTGTAACTTCTACTTTTGCTATGCCAGTTTTGTCGTCAGTAATTATGTCGAATGTTGGAGTTTGTTCGCTGTTGCCGTTGAAGGTTATTTGTTTAGAATTTTCGCCTATTATTTTTACACCTTCAATGGCTTTGGCTGTTACTGTAACGTTTTTGACATCGTTTTTACCTGCAAATACTGTAACAGGAAGTTTGAATTTGTCGTTTGGTGTTAGAGTTCTTGGCATATTGCCATAAATCATAAGAGGTTTGGTAACTGTGGATGTTTTTTCTGCATTACCGAATGCTTTTCCGTTTCCTGCTACCACCATTGTGCGTACCGACCCTATATATTTGGGCATTTTAATTGTGTGGGTTTGTTTGCCACCTTTAATTGTGAATGGTCCATAAAACATAGCTACGGTTTGAAACCTATTTGCTTTACGTCCGTTGCTACTATTTTGAATTTCATCGTCGCCACCTATACTAAATATTTTTTCTATTTTGCCGCCGAATGCACCTATTACGTTGTCGAACATATCCCAAGTTTTAACACCGAGAGCTTCGCGAGAGAAAAATGCTGACCATGGATTTGGGGTTTTAAATTTTGTTATGTCAAGTATTCCATCTTCCACAATTGCTAATGTGTAGGTCATTTCTTTGTTGTCTTGCTCGCTGATTGTTATTTTTACTTCGCTTTCTGCTTCTATGTCGGCAGGCATTTCTATTTGTGGTTTTAGTATTGTTTTTTTGTCTTCAATGTTGATTGGCAATACACCGTACATACGTATTGGAAGGTCGTTGATGGTTTGGGAATGCGGTTGTAACATCATTACATTTACATAGCATCCTGGCAACAATTGTTCTGTTGCAGTTGTACTAAAGGTTGTAGTGCCTTTTTGTGTAGGTATCCATTGTGTGCTTATTACTCTTTTACCATTTTCGAGGCTTATTAGTGCGTATCCGTTTTCGGGCGTTGGAATAGATATGTTTATTTTTTCACCTACAGAGTATGTTTTTTTGTCGCTTGATAAGTTTAGAAGGGTTGCACCTTGGCTATATATTGGGCTACGTCCATAGGTGCTTGGCCAATCCATGTAGATGAATGTAGATGATTCGTATCCTGTTTCTAAGTCGCGTGCGGTTATGTAATAACGTCCCCAATCTGGATAGTTTGCGCGAATAGACCATTGTCCTTTGCCGTTAATGGTTAAGGTGTCGCATTTGAGTAGGTTTTCTTGTGTTGTTTGTATATAGTTGCCTTGTTCCCACCAACTGCTCCATTGTAGTTTGTAGAATTTCATTTCTACGTTGTGGTTTTGGCTTATGGTTTTTCCGTCTTTATCTACTATTACAATGTCTATGGCTTGGTTTTCGTCTGTAGAAAGATAGCCGTAATCGTTTCCGTCAGGTGTTTTAATTCCAACCATGTATTGATAAGGGTAATAGTCGATAGAAGTTTGGTCTATGCTAAAACTGCCACCAGGCTCGTGAACCTTTACAATAAATTTTGCGAGGTATTTGTTTGCTTTTGCTGTGATAAAATCTTTTTTTAGCGTGGTTTGGAAACTTGTGTTGCCGTTGGCATCAAGTTTTCCATCGAATATTTGGTGTAATTCTGTTTCTTCATAGTTTCGACTTGCGTTGTTAAAGTTGTATTTTTCCCATTGTTTAAACACTATAGGTGTTTTTTGCAACGAAACTTCTACCGTTGTTCTTAGGTTTGATGCTTTAGCACCGTGAAGCCATGTGGAATTTATGTTGCACACTGTTTTTTCATCGTTTCCGATGTATTCATTGTTAAACGAAGTGTTTATTTTGAGTCTATTGGGTTTAACAGTTTCAACTTTTAGTTTTTTGAAAAATTTTGCATTTCCAACTGTTATTTTAGCGTTATAGTTGCCTGTTGGGGCATCTTGAGTTGTTGCAAAATTGAATACATAAAAATTTTGGTTGTTTTTTAGCATTGTGCGGTTTTCTATGGTTTGACCGCGAGGGTTGGTAACTTCGAGAGTTATTGGGTGTCCTTGTGGCAACGGGTTTAGTTCGTCTTCGTTGAGTATAAATGTTAGGTGAATGCTGTCGCCGGGTCGCCAAACGCCGCGTTCTCCGTATATGTAGCCGCGCATACCGTTAGAAAGTTCCGTCCCGCCTATTTCAAACTGACTCATCGACAAAGAGTTGCCGTCGGCAAGTTTTAAAAATGCTCTATCATCACCGTGTTTGGCTACGGCAAAACATGCTTGTTTGTTTTGTCCAAAATTTATTTTGCCTTCTCTATCGGTTTTTTGTGTTGCTAATACCTGTTCTTGGTAACTGATGAGTTCTACTTCTGCGTTTGATACTGGTTCGGCTGTTAAGAGGTTGGTAACAAATACGGTTATGGAATTGTCATTTCCTCGTTTGCAAATTATTCCAAGATTAGATGCAAAGATATTTTGGTTTATACCAGCGTTTCTGTAATATGAACTATAACATGGGTCATCGCTGTGTCGCCAATCGTATTCTTCGTAGTCGTATTCTTCGTAGTCGTATTCTTCGTAACTATCGTTGGAGTTGTATTCTGATGGTGTCCAATCTTCATTAGCCAAATCTATGTCTTTGTTGTAACTAATGGATTCGTCTTGTTGGCAACTTTCACATTCTGTGCAGTCGATTACTGCATGACAACGTCTAAACGAAATTTGTATGTTGTAAATTGCGCCTTCTTCGGGTTTGATAAGGTCGGCAAGATTAAAACTATATCGTTTCCATTCTGATAAATCTTCGGTGTAATCGTTGGTAAGATGTATGGTTTTTCTTAAAACTGGCACGCCAACAGGTTTTAATTCATACTCGTTGGCTTGGTCAAATGTTGATCTGTATGAGTCTTTTATATACCGGATAACGTTGTTGCCAAAAATTTTTATTATTGTTACGTCAACGGCTTTTAAGTTTATGGCTTCAAATGGGTAAATAAGACCTTCTCCGCTTTCTGGAAGAATAAAACCAGATTTTACGGTGCGTACTTGAGGTTTGTTTATCGAAAGGTTGACATTGAAAACTTTGTCTTCGTTGATTTTTTTGCCGAGAGAGTTTTGTATTCCTGCAAAAACTTTTAGTTCGGTTTGTCCAAGATGTTTATTTGAAGGGTATATATTTATGCAATTGCCGTTGATAGAGTAGGAGAAATGACTATTGGAGTAGTTGCCTTCGTTGGATAACTTTATCAATCCGTTTAAGTTTTGCCTGCTTTTAATTGGGTCGGAAAACATTAGTGTTATTTGTTGATTTTCTGCACTTACATCGAGTATTTTAAAATCGTTTGACGAAGGAATTTCTATTTCTGTTTTACCTTTAGTTTCTGATTTTATTGGTGAGCCATCCCAATTAATGATAAGTTTGCCGCTATTTACGCCACGTGGCAGACTATCAATTATAAAGTTGAATTTTTTGTCGGAGTTGTTGTTCCATTTTATTGCTACATTGCTATCGTTATATTTGGCAGAAAGTGTTTTTTGTATATTTTCGATAAGTTCAACGTCGGCTGTATTTACCGTGCCTTCTACTTGTTGGTATCCAAGAGTTTGGGCGTTTATGGTGTTTTGATTATTTATTTTTACTATAAAATCTTGCTTAGGTGCGGCAAAGTTGAATGTAAAATCTTCTAAATTTTGTGGAACGTCGCATATTTTGTTTAGGTGAAATACTCCAGTATAGTTGACACCGCTTTTGAGATATTCATTTGGGATAAATTCCACAATGTTGTCATCGTTTAATTTTACCGTTCCGTTGATTGATGGGCTAAAACTGAATAAATCTTGCGGAATATTGTTTGCATTTTTTTTTAGAGATGCATAGTCGGGCAATTTTATTTTTATTGTTGACTTACGGCTTACAAGTCCTTGTGTATATCCACTTATGTATGATGCAAATTGAGGGTTGTTGCTATTGATTGTTGGTTTTGATTGTTTTAACAGACAACTTGCCAAAACCGTGGGTATTATCATTGCAACTGAGATAAGTGCTGTTTTTATGTTGTTGTTCATATAAAATTTTTTTTATGATGTTAAAAATTGGTTAATAAAAATGTTTATATAATCTAAAAATATATTTTTTTGTCTTTAAAATCTTTGAATATAACTTCTACATTATCAATCATTTCCATACATAAGTCGCCATATTCGGTTACTGCTTTTGAAATACCGTTTTTTGATAGTAGGCTGTGTCTAAGTCCAACGGGAAGTTTACCATTTTCGGCAGCTTTAAAATCTATTTTAAATTCTGGGCTTACAAGGTATTTGTTAAGTTCTTCTATTCCAGGTTGCGATTTTTTAAAAACTTCTAATGCTTCTTGAAGTTTTTTTATTGCGGTTTGTGCTTGGCTTAGGTTTGCCTCCATTTTTACTATTCGTTCCAACTGGTTCATTGTTAATTATTTTTAGTTAGCCTTTTTGTCGAAAATATTATTTTTTATTGTAATATTGACCGTAATTTTGTGTATCTGTATTTGTTATCTCAATTTTTTTGTTTTTTGCAAATTTAGGTCTTATTGTTAATAATAATCTTTTTTTTGAAAAAAAAACTTTTGATGTTTAACTTTTTTTAATTTAAAAAATACAACAATGTAACGTTTTTTGTCGTCTTATAGGTGTAATTATAAATGAGTAAAATGTTATGAAAACACAAGAATTTTTAAAACCATTTTTGTTAGTTACTTTTTTAGGCTTATCGCAGTTGGGTTTTGCACAATGGACAGATCCTTTTGGCAGTAGTAGCAATCAGGGAAAGGTTGAATTGTCGGATAATAGTTCAAAAGCCGTTGTTTGGGACAAAGTGTCGCACGATTTTGGAGATATAAAACAAAATAATCCGCAAAAAGTGGAGTATAAATTTACCAACACAAGTGGTCGTCCAGTGTTAATAACAAAGGCAGAAGCATCGTGTGGTTGTACAAAACTAACATACGATCAAGCACCTATAATGCCTGGTAAAACTGGCACAATATCAACGGTTTATGATGCTAAAGAGGAAGGTCTTTTTCAAAAGTCCATTACGGTTTATTTGAGCCTTGAAGCTCCGTACCACGTTTATGAACTTAAACTTACTGGCAATGTAGTAAAATAGATTTTTTGATAATAAAACCTAATAGTAAAAAAAATCCCGAAAAACATAAAATATTTTTCGGGATTTTTGGTTTGTTGTTATGTTAACTGAAAATAATATCATTTCCGTTTGCATCAGCAATAATTTCAGCTTTTTTAGAAACTTTGCCAGCAATAATGTCAGAGGCAAGACGGTTTAATATTTCTTTTTGGATTACACGTTTTACAGGACGTGCGCCAAATTGAGGGTCGTATCCTTTGTGAGCTATTAGTTTCAATGCTGCTGGGGTGAGCGTAATCTTGAGGTTTTGTCCTGCTAATGATTTGTTTATGCCCGCCATTTGTATTTCCACAATCTGAGCTATTTGTTCTTCCGTTAATGGCGAAAACATTATTATTTCGTCAATACGGTTGAGAAATTCTGGACGGATTGTATTTTTTAGCATTGCCAACACTTCGTCTTGAGTTTTAGCCAACACTTCGTCGCGGTTATTGTCGTTAATTTCTTCCATGTTGGCGCGTATAACATCGCTACCGAGGTTTGATGTCATAATGATGATGGTGTTTCTAAAGTTTACCGTTCGTCCTTTGTTGTCGGTAAGTCGTCCATCATCAAGCACTTGCAACATTGTGTTGAAAACATCAGGGTGTGCCTTTTCTATTTCATCAAGCAGAATAACAGAATAAGGCTTACGTCTAACGGCCTCGGTAAGTTGTCCGCCTTCATCATATCCAACGTATCCGGGAGGTGCTCCGATAAGTCGCGATACGCTGTGTCTTTCTTGATATTCGCTCATGTCGATACGCACCATAAGGTTTTCGTCGTCGAATAGAAATTCTGCCAATGCTTTGGCAAGTTCGGTTTTTCCAACGCCTGTTGTACCCAAAAAGATAAAAGAACCTATTGGTTTTTTGCTATCTTGTAGTCCTGCACGGCTACGGCGCACTGCGTCGGCTATCACTTGTATGGCAGCATCTTGACCTACAACGCGTTTGTGCAACTCTTTTTCGAGGTTAAGCAATTTTTCTTTTTGGGTTTGGAGTAGTTTTGTTAGCGGAATACCTGTTTGTCTGCTTACCGTTTCGGCAATGTCTTCATATCCGATTTCTTCCTTTATAAGAGCGTTGTCGGTTTGAATTTTTTCTAATGCGGCTTTTTGTTTTTCTATGTTTTCTTCTGCCGATTTTATTTTTCCATACCTAAGCTCGGCCACAAGACCATAATCGCCGTTTCGCTCTGCGGTTTCGGCTTGATGTTTAAAGTTTTCTATGTCGGCTTTGCTTTGTTGTATCTGAGCAACAATATTTTTTTCTTCTTGCCATTTAGCGTTTAGTCTGTTGCGTTCTTCGTTAAGTTCGCTTAGTATTTTTGCGTTTTTGTCAATTTTTTCTTGGTCGCCTTCTCGTTTAATGGCTTCGCGTTCTATTTCGTATTGACGAATTTTTCGGTTAACTTCGTCAAGTGGTTCAGGAACGGAGTTCATCTCTATTCTCAACTTAGCAGCGGCTTCGTCTATTAAGTCAATAGCTTTGTCTGGTAGGTATCTATCAGATATGTATCGGTTTGATAATTCCACCGCAGCGATTATGGCTTCGTCTTTGATACGGATTTTGTGATGGCTTTCGTACCTTTCTTTAAGTCCTCTTAATATCGAAACAGCATCTTCAACGTTTGGCTCATCAATTGTTACGGGTTGAAAACGGCGTTCGAGTGCTTTGTCTTTTTCAAAATATTTTTGGTATTCGTCGAGTGTTGTTGCGCCTATTGCTTTTAGTTCGCCTCTTGCCAATGCTGGTTTGAGAATGTTGGCAGCGTCCATGGCACCTTCGCCACCGCCAGCACCTACAAGCGTGTGTATTTCGTCGATAAAAAGGATTATTTCGCCATCGGAGTCGGTAACTTCTTTGATAACAGCTTTTAACCTTTCTTCAAATTCGCCTTTGTATTTTGCACCAGCAATGAGTGCGCCCATGTCGAGAGAGTACAATTGTTTGGTTTTAAGGTTTTCGGGAACATCTCCGTTAACAATTCTATATGCAATACCTTCTGCAATGGCTGTTTTTCCAACACCGGGTTCGCCAACGAGTATAGGATTGTTTTTTGTTCTACGAGATAGTATTTGCAATGTACGTCTCATTTCTTCGTCTCGTCCAATAACTGGGTCTAATTTTCCTTTTAGAGCTTGGTTATTTAGGTTGACGGCGTATTTGCTGAGGCTTTGGTAAGTATCTTCGGCACTTTGACTTGTAACTTTGCTATTTCCGTGTAGCTCTTTTATCGCTGCTTCAAGGTCGTTTTTGGTAAACCCGCTGTCTTTCATCAACGATGATATGTCGTCGCCAACGTTGAATAGTGCAAGCCAAATGTGTTCTATTGTAACATATTCGTCTCCAGATTTTTCGGCTGTTGCCTGTGCATCAAGCAATGCTTTTTGGGCGTTTGGGCTAAGGTATGGTTCGCCTCCTTGTACTTTTGTGTAGTGGCTTGTTATTGCCTCAACAGCTTTTTCAAATGTTTGGGTGTTGACGTTGAGTTTTCTGAAAATAAAGTTTGTAATATTTTCGTCGGCCTGCAATAGAGATAGCATCAAATGCCCCGTTTCTATTGCTTGGCAACCGTTTCGTCGGCATAAATCCACGGCGTGGTTGACGGCCTTTTGACTTTTAATGGTAAATTTGTCGAAATTCATTTTTTATTTTTTTATTGTTTCTGTTATGCCATTATTCAAAATTTAAACCAATGGCAATTTTATGCTTTTTTGTCATAAAAATCTAATTTTTAATCTGACATTTTGTCATTATTATAACAAAAAAACTGACATATAAAGTTTTTATGACGTTATTTGGTGAAATTTTTTGATTAAAGATGTAATTTTGCATTTTTTTGTTGATTTTTTATTTTGTAATTTTTTTTGCTAAGATGAAATTAAAACAATTATTAAAACTATCCGCCGTTGAATATGTGATTAATTTTATTGTCGCAGTTTTTGTTTTTGGGCTTTGTAGAGTTGTTTTTTATGTTTCAAACATAGATTTTTATAGTGGCAACGATTTTCCACATATAGTGAGATTATTTTTTGGAGGTCTTAGATTTGATATTGCTGCAATTTTTTACCTTACTATTATTAGTTTTGTAATGCTGATATTGCCGTTTAGGTTTACTTTTAAAAAGAATTATAGAACAATTGCTAAATATTTTTTTGTTATTCCTATTTCGTTTGGGGTATTGGTTAATGTATTTGATGCTGCTTTTTTTAGGTTTAATGCAAGACGTACAAATTTCTCCTTTTTCAACGAGTTTTCAAACGAGAACAATCTTTTTGGAATTTTTGTAAGAGGTTTGTTAGATTATTGGTATCTTGATATTGTGGCAGTTGGATTAATATTTATAATGGTGAAGTTTTATTGGTCGTGCAAGCTTGATGATACAGATTGTTGGTCTAAAAAATATACAGTTAAGGTGTTACCATTAACTCTTTTGATGATTTATTTTTTTATGGCAGGTATTCGTGGTTCGTTTTTTATTGATGCAGACCATCGACCAATGAATATGAATAATGCCAACGAATACATCAAAAAAAGTAACGAGTCGGCAGTTGTTCTTAATACGCCTTATTGTATAATTAGGACAGCAGGAAAAATTACGTTTTCTAATCCGCATTATTTTGATGACGACAAACTTGAAAATATTTATTCTCCAATACATTGTTATAAAAAAGAAACTTCTTTTAAAAAGCTTAACGTAGTTATTCTTATTCTCGAAAGTTTTGGAAAAGAATATTCAGGATTGTTAAATCGAGACCTTTTTGGTGAGAGTTACAAAGGTTATACACCATTTTAGATTCGCTTTATAATGAAAGTTTTACCTCTAAAAACACATTTGCAACGGGGCGTAAGAGCATTGATGCAATGCCGAGTGTGTTGGCTGGGATTCCTTATCTCACCGACCATTTTTTTATGGGTATGTATTCAAACAATAAGGTTAATAGCATTGCGTCTCTTTTAAAAAGCAAGGGTTATTATTCAGCATTTTATCATGGAGCTCTAAATGGTAGTATGGGCTTTTTAAATTTTTCTAAACTTGCTGGGTATCAAGATTATTATGGTCTTGATGAATATTGATCCGACACTTGTTTTAATGCTATGAACGATTTTGACGGGCATTGGGCTATTTGGGACGAAGAATTTTTACAATATTTTGCAAAAAGCATGGGAGAAATCCCAAAACCTTTTGTAACTACATGTTTTACAGCAACATCGCACCATCCTTTTAGGATACCAAAACGTTATTCAAATCAATTTAAAGAAGGACCTATGCCAATAACAAAGTGTATAGAATATACCGATAACGCTATTAGAAATTTTTTTGCTACTATGAAAAAATTTCCGTGGTACGATAGTACGCTTTTTGTAATAACTGCCGATCATACAAATCAATCTTTTCATCAAGAATACACCACGGATAGAAATGTTTTTGGTGTTCCGATTATGTTATTTCATCCAGCGGGAAAACTCATTGGTATGTCGGATAAATATTTTTGTCAAACCGACATTATGCCTACAATACTTGATTATCTAAATTTCGATTTGCCTTTTGTAGCTTTCGGAAATAGTGTTTTTAGAAAAGATGGAGAAAACGATTATGTTATAAACTTTAGTGAGCCGCTATATCAGATTTCGTATGGAGAATATTTTTTGCAGTTTGACGGAACAAAGGAAATGGGGCTTTTTATGCCAAATAAAGATGTTTTTCTAAAAAACAATCTTATTAATCAGTATCCAGAAATAGAAGCTAAGTTGTTAAAGATATTAAAGGCTGAAATTCAGCAATATCACAAACGTATGATTGAAAATTCTCTTACTATCAGTCAATGATTATGAGTAATATAAATTTTATTTTTAAAGGGGAGTTCTAAAAATTAGATTTTTAAAGGCGTATGAAATCAAAAAACGCAGTTTACTGATTGTAAATGAGCATTTTGAGATTGAAATACAACACAGAAAAAGCAATTTTTAGAACCCCCGTTAAAATTTATTACAAAGAGATTTTAATATGCTGTTTAGTAAAAACTATTTTGTAGTGTGTTTTTTCTGACTATTTGAATTTTTTTTAATTTTGTTGAAAAATAATTCAAAAAAAAGTAATAATTATGAACACACGCAAAACAATTTTTACAATGTCGTTGATTGCTCTTTCAACAATTGCTGTAGCGCAATGTATCGAAGGCAATTGCGACAATGGCTATGGCGTTTACATAGACCAAGACGGAAATCGTTATTCTGGTTTTTTTTCGCAAGGAAATTATAATGGTCAAGGAGTTCTTTTTTTCAACGGTGGCGATATTTATATTGGTTCGTTTGAAGATGATGTATTTTCGGGAGTTGGAACATACATTTGGAGCGAAAACGGTGAAAAATATTTTGGTCATTGGCAAGATGGTAAACGTCAAGGCATTGGTACGGTTAGTCTCGAAGACGGAACAACTTCCACTAATATTTGGAATGATGACGAAATCCTTGAAGACGAAATTTCAGAAGGTTGTCTTAATGGTAATTGCAAAAACGGTTATTCAGTGGCTCTTTTTAGCGACGGATCCACTTATGAAGGTATGTGGAAAGGAGGTCTGTTTTCTGGCGAAGGCATTTTGAAAGACGCAGACGGTTCAATTTACGAAGGCTCATTTCTAAAAGGCATGTTCAACGGTTATGGAAAACTTACCTCTCCCGATGGCAACATAAAAACAGGACTTTTTGAACGCGGCCGTTTTATTGGAAATCTCGATGCGTCAATAATGCAAGGCTGTGTAAGTGGCAATTGTGTATCAGGTTATGGCGTTTATGTTTATGACAATGGAAACGCTTATAAAGGTGATTTTGTTAATGGCAAGGCTCATGGCAATGGTATATTGCTTACTTCTGATGGTGTAAAAATTACTGGTTCTTTTGAAAACGGAGTACCAAGTGGATACGATTATGTACAATTTCCCGAAGATAGCAAAACTGATTTTTATCTTGGTGGGTTTCTTAATGACAAGGCAAATGGTTTTGGAACAATAATTTATAAAAACGGACTTATGTATTATGGTCAGTACAAAGATGATCAGTTTACAGGAGAAGGTGTGCGTTACAACATGGCAAATGGAGAAAAACAATCAGGCGTTTTTCGTAATGGCGAACTTGTAACCCCAAAATCCGAAAAAGATTTGAAAATAATTTATGGTTCAAAAAATGGATTTGGCATAAAACTCACCGAAACAGGACGTTATAGCGGATATCTTAAAGATGGAATACCAGAGGGGCAAGGACTTATGCAATGTTATAGCGGTTATACAATTGTAGGCGAGTTTCATAATGGTGTTGCCAACGGAAAAGGAACGTTGGAAAACACCGAAAAAGGTATTCGCTACATTGGCGAGATAAAAAACAATGCTGCAAACGGTAATGGTACAATTTATTATGCCGATGGAACTTCTGAAAAAGGATTTTTCAAAGACGGTAGTCTTGTTAACGAAAAACCGCAAGATACTAAGGTTGCCAAACCCGAAGTTTCTTGGACAATACCTCAACTTATCAACACCGAAACCAACGAACAAAAAACAAATGTTAAACTTTGTGTCGCCTCAAAAACTCCACTTAAAGAAATTGTTGTAAGCGTTAACGGTGTGCCGCAAGTAAAAAAAGCACTTTCAAGAGGTTTTACTATTGTTAACTCAGATTGCGATTATACGTTTGAATACGAATTGACACTTTCGCCTGGCAAAAACACTATTGAAGCAAGCGTTAAAAATGAAGGTGGAACCGTAAAAACTGCTGAACGTTATATTACTCTAACAAAATCGGATGTTGTATCAACACAAAAACGTATTGCACTCGTTATAGGTAATGCTAATTATCAAAATGTTACGCCACTTGCCAATAGTGCCAACGATGCAAATCTTATGTCAAAAACACTTCAAAGTTTGGGATTTGAAGTAATGGAGTTTACCAACCTTGATCGTAAAACCATGACCGACAAAATTTATGATTTTGGGGACAAACTCAAATCTCAAAATGCAGTTGGATTGTTTTATTATGCTGGACATGGATTACAAGTTAACGGTACAAATTATCTTGTTCCCATTACAGCAGCGGTAAATCGTATTCAAGAAATAGACGACGAATGTGTTAGCATAGACAAAGTGCTTGGTCAAATGGAATATGCTGGCAACGACTTGAATATCATTATTTTGGATGCTTGTAGAAATAATCCTTTTGCTGTAGCTCGTGCAGTTAACGACGGTGGACTTGCTCAAATGGACGCTCCAAAAGGTACTTTTGTGGCATACGCTACTGCTCCGGGAAAAACAGCAAGCGATGGTACTGGCAACAACGGACTTTATACCGAACAACTTGCAAAAGCCATTACAATACCCGGTTTGAAAATTGAGGACGTATTTAAAAAAGTGCGTAATCAAGTTTACAATATATCCAAACAAAGCGGAACGGAACAAATTCCTTGGGAAAACTCTTCAATTTTTGGAGATTTTTATTTTAAAAAGTAAAATGTAGTTAATTTAGAATACGTTATGAAAAATATCATATCATTATCATTATTATTGTTGATAACATTATCAGTCAACGCTCAACATTTTTTAGGTTGTGAAATCGACACTGTTTTGGCAAAAAAAATGCCTCAAAAAGCAGCCATGACTCGCGATGTTACGGCAACGCTTCCAAAAGCAGTATCACTTCAAAAATTTACGCCAATACCTGGCGACCAAGGTCAAACAGGTACTTGTACGGCATGGTCGTCAACATATTGCATAGCCACAATGATTTGGGCTATGAAAAATGGCGTTACCAACCGTGCAGAAATTACCAAAAATGCTTATTTACCATGCTATACGTATGTAAATATATTGCGTCAAAGTACCTCAAATTGTTCCGCAGGCACTGATATTGCTGATGCTTGTGCATGGTTAAAAAATACTGGTGCTGTAAAACTATCAAATTATCCTCAATCTCCAGCATGCATAGCAACAAATGCAGTGCCGTCAAATTGGAAAACGCTTGCTGGCCAGCACAAAATTCTAAACTACACCAAATTGTTTTTCAATTATAACAATTTGGCAATGAAAGTTACTTCCACCAAGCAAGCCTTGGCAGCTGGTCATCCTGTTTTGGCAGCATTTAAATGTCCTAATTCAATGGCTGCATCAACTGGTATTAACGCAAATGGCGAATGGTGGCCAACAGAAAATTCTGCTTATAGTTACGGTGGACATGCCTTGGCTGTTGTGGCTTACGATGATGACAAATTGAACGGCGGTGCGTTTCTTGTTCAAAACTCTTGGGGAACAAATTGGGCTAAAAAAGGTTACTTCTGGTGTTCGTACTACACATACGCTTGTTGGTGTTATTATGCGTTTGAGATTTCAAGCACTTTAAATGGTGTTGAAGTTGATAAAACAACTGCAAATCTTAATTTTAGTACATCGCTTGATGAAAACGATTACAATCCTAATCCCAATCCCAATCCTAATATTGACCCAACTCCAAACGACAACGACAAAAAATATGTGCTTGTTGATGAGGAATTTCTCAAAAAAATTGCCGACCAATATGGAATAGATTATAAAAATTTTATCAAAAATAACGACAAAAACGATGACAAAAAATCAGATGTTGTTAATAATGATAATAACAATAATGATAATAACGACAATGATAACTATGCCGATTATTCAGATAATAATTACAATGGCTATTACGATGACGATGATGAAAACGATTGGGGCGGATATTCTGATAATGATTACACCGATAATGATTATAATTACAACAATGATGGTGGCAATTATTACTATTATTACACTTACACAAATTCATCGTATCAAGAAAATTTCGACAAGTCGAAAGACCAAGATGTTGTTTATGACAAAGATAATAGTTATGATAAGGAATTTT
The DNA here is from genome assembly GCA_937877455.1 of uncultured Bacteroidales bacterium. Classification (GTDB taxonomy): domain Bacteria; phylum Bacteroidota; class Bacteroidia; order Bacteroidales; family UBA3824; genus UBA3824. The sequence goes on along the minus strand of CALFIU010000176.1, from coordinate 89,550 downwards.
GTAAAACACAAAAACTTTATGTCAAAACACCCGACGGCAAAAATCTTGAAGTATCAAAAATTTCGGGAAACATTAAATTGATGCTTAGTGATAATACATTGATGTCGGGAAAAATAAACGGGCGTGTAATAGAAATAGACAAATCGTATAAAGGTGGTACTCGTTTTCGTGTTTATGTTGGAAATAATCAGCCCGCATACGTTTATGTTTTTGGTAGTGATTTAACAAACAAAACGTATCATATTTTTCCGCAAAGTCGTTTGGTAAGTCCATATCTTGATTATGTTAATTCGCGTGTGGCATTTCCCGACGAAAAACATTGGATAGAAATGGATAATACCGATGGCACTGATTATTTATACATTTTATATTCTCTTGTTCCTCTGAATATCGACAAAATTGAACAAGAAATGGAAAAAATAGAAGGTGATTATGAAAACAAACTTTTCAAAATACTTGGACCAAAAACTTTTTCGCTTAACGAAACTGAAAAATCTGGTTCGTCAACATTTCGTTTCAACGCTCTTAGCGTAAAGAAAGAAACGTTGGGTGTGGTTGTAAAAATTAATCACCAAAAATAAGAAAAAAAAATTGTAAGAAATTCAACTTTTGCTGGTGTATTTTACAACAGAACACATAAATATTGTTGATAAAGCTAATATTGTGTGTTCAGTTGTTAAACATTTGTGAAAGTTGAATTTCTTATTGCTTATAGTTGTAAATTTGCATGTGTTTTTTATTTTTGCGGTAAAAAAATAGCAAAATGACAGTAAATTTAAAGGAAAAGGATTTGGAACGCATTGTCGTTATTGGCGACAAGTTGCTAATTAAACCAAAATATCCGCAAGAAAAAACCGAATCAGGGCTTTATTTGCCGCCAAGTGTACTCAACAACGAAAAAATTTGTCTTGGATATGTAATAAAAACTGGTCCGGGTTATCCTATTCCAGCCGTTAATGATTACGATGAGCCGTGGAAAGACAAGTCCGATAGTGTAAAATATATTCCGTTGCAACCCAAACCCGGTGATTTGGCAGTTTATTTACAGCAAAATGCAGTGGAAATAAAATTTAACAATCAAACGTATTTTATTGTGTCGGCGAGTGCAGTTTTGATGTGCGTTAGGGATGAGGGTTTGTTTCAATAATGGTTTTATAGGTTGTAAATTAATATTTTATGGCAGAAATAAACGTTTATAATCGTTATTATGCGGCACGGCTCGAATATAATGGAGTTATGCGTCATGGAGTGTCGGTATTACTAATTTCAAATTCTGAAAACGGTAACATAAAGTACGATGTGGCAGCAAGTTTTTTCCCGCATGAGTCAGACGACGATTTTAGTATTTCTTACGATGCGTATTTTAGTCGTACGGTTTATCAATCATCGGGAAGACGGTCGAAAAAACGTGAGGAAGAATTGATAAAAAACCTTAGAACCGAAATTGATATGCTTTCGGAGCAGGTTGGGGGCGAAGTTTTTTGGAATCAGCCACTTAGTGAAGAACGACGTGGCTGAAAATTATTATTTCGCTCCAATTATTTTTTTTATGTCGTTGAGTTTATTTAATGCTTCAATTGGTGTAAGCGAATTGATGTCAAGGTTTGCAATTTGATCTCGTATTTGCGAAAGAACAGGGTCGTCGAGTTGGAAAAAACTCAATTGATATGCGCCTTTTGTTTCTTTTTTGTGGGGTTTGGCGTTTGCGGGGTGGCTTTCGGTTGTTCGTCCGTTTGATTCGAGTTCTTCCATTATTTGGTTGGCTCGTTTAACTACGGCAGGCGGCATTCCAGCCAATTTTGCAACATGTATTCCAAAACTATGTTCGCTACCTCCAGGAACAAGTTTTCTCATAAAATGTACTTTGCCGTCGATTTCTTTTACAGATACGTTAAAATTTTTTATCCTTGGATAATTGTTTTGAAGTTCGTTGAGTTCGTGATAGTGGGTTGCAAAAAGAGTTTTGGCTTTTGCTTGTGGCAATTCGTGAATATATTCCACTATGGCTTGAGCAATAGAAATACCGTCGTAAGTGCTTGTACCACGGCCAAGTTCGTCGAAAAGTACAAGACTCCGTGGTGTTATGTTGTTGAGGATTCCTGCAGCTTCGTTCATTTCCACCATAAATGTACTTTCTCCGCTTGAGATGTTGTCGGATGCTCCCACACGAGTAAATATTTTGTCGATATATCCAGCTTCGAGGCTTGTTGCAGGTACAAAACTCCCTGCTTGAGCCATTAGCATAATTAGAGCAGTTTGTCTTAACAATGCCGATTTACCTGCCATATTAGGACCAGTTATCATCATTATTTGTTGAGTTTCGCTATCGAGATAAACATCGTTGGGAATATATTCTTCGCCCACTGGCAGTTGTTTTTCTATTACTGGATGGCGACCAGCGGTTATTTTTATGCAGTCGCCATTGTTTATAGTTGGTTTGCAATAGTTGTTTTGAACGGCAGCTGTTGCGTATGAACAAATGCAATCGGTTTTTGCAATAAGATTTGCGTTTGCTTGAAAAATTTGTATGTATTGAGCCAAGTAAGTTACAAGGCTATTGAATGTGTTAAGTTCTATTTCTAAAATTTTTTCTTCTGCACCGAGTATTTTTTCTTCGTATTCTTTCAACTCTGGTGTTATATATCTTTCTGCATCGGTGAGAGTTTGTTTTCGTGTCCAATCTTGTGGCACACGGTTTTTGTAAGTGTTGCGCACTTCGAGATAATAGCCATATACGTTGTTGAATCCTATTTTTAACGATGATATTCCTGTGCTAATTACTAATTTGTCGCGCATTGAGGATAGATATTCTTTACTATCGCTCGACATCATTCTTAATTCATCCAACTGGCTGTTTACACCTTCTTTTATTATGCTGCCTTTTTGTGCTACGGCTGGAGGGTCTTCTACTATTTCTCTGTTTATTTTTTGAGCGGCTTCAAAGCATGGATTAAGTTGCTCTGCTATTGACGAAAATACGTTTTCACCATTTTCTTGGTGTTGTTCGAGTAGTTTTTTTATTTCGGCAATGCAGTTAAGCGTTAGTTTTACTTGATTTACCTCGCGTGGGTTGATGCGTTGAACGGCTATTTTTGATGCAATGCGTTCTATATCGCCAACTTGTTTGAGTTGTTCAATGAGATTTTGCAACAAATCAGGATTGTTAACAAGTGCTTGAGTTAGATTTAGCCTTTCGTTTATTATGTCGGTGTTTTTAAGCGGCAATGCAAGCCAATGTTTCAACATTCTTCCGCCTTGAGGGCTTGCTGTTTTGTCAATAACATCAAGAAGTGTTTTTCCTGATGGGTTTAGTGGCGAAAAAATTTCGAGATTACGTACAGTAAATTTATCGAGCCAAACATATTTACCTTCGTCGAGCCTCGAAATTTTTACAATATGGTCGAGTTGAGTGTGTTGCGTTATGTCGAGATAGTGGAGCATTGCACCAGCAGCGGTTACTGCTTGTTGCATTTCTTCTATGCCAAAACCTTTGAGCGATGCGGTGCTAAATTGTCGCAAAAGTCTTTCTCTTGCAGTATCAGGCGTGTAAGCCCAATCTTCGAGAGGATAGAAGTAATATTTTTCGCCAAAAAGAGAAGTTATTTCGTTTTTTCTACTACGTTCGTATAAAACTTCTTTTGGCGATAATGATGCTAAAAGCTTGTCAATGTATTCGTTGGTGCCTTCTGCTACCAAAAAACTACCAGTAGAAATGTCTAAAAATGCCACACCTACTTTTTTGTTGTCAATGTTGATGCAAGCGGCATAGTTGTCAGATTTGTTGTCGAGTACGTTGTCGTTGAGCGATACACCAGGGGTTATTAGTTCTGTTATGCCACGTTTTACTATTGTTTTGGCAAGTTTTGGATCTTCTAATTGTTCGCATATTGCTACACGTTGACCGGCGCGTACGAGTTTAGGTAGGTATATGTCTAATGCGTGATACGGCACTCCAGCAAGTTCTACACCAGCTCTTTTGGTTAGGGTTATACCAAGAATTTCCGATGTTTTAACGGCATCACCAGCAAATGTTTCGTAAAAATCGCCAACTCTAAAAAGTAGTATTGCATCGGGATATTTGCTTTTGATGGCGTTGTATTGTTTCATCAGTGGTGTGGTGTTGGAACTTGCCATTTTTTTATAAGGATAAAAAGTTGTAAAAAAATTAATGTTGAATAAGCCTATGGCTTGTTTTTGGGCAAACCACATGGCTATTTTATTATTTTGTGTCGGGTTTTTGCATTGTAAGGTTTACTTTAAATGCTGGTTGAAATCCGCGAACTTCGCCTTCGGCATTGTATAGTTCATAGCCAAGAACTACCGATTTTACGTCTTTGTAAAAAGATTGTTTAGTTTCGTCGTAATACCAATACTCTTCAAATTGTATTTGTCCTATTTGTTTACGAGAAAATTGTTTTTCAAGTTTTTTAACGTCAGCTATTGAAAGTTCTTTTTGGTCTTCACTAAAAAAGTCTATTGGTTTTAGCTTGCCTTTATATACGCCTTGAAAAATCATGTTGGCTATGGCTGTGCTGTTGGTATTTTTCAGACATTCAACGCTCCATTCATCGTAAGGATTGTAGTTTTTTATGGCAACATTGTAGATTATTGGGTTGGCTACTACAAGCGATTTGCCATCTTCAACGGGATAGAAAACATCACTTTGTACGTTTATTGGGGCTTTAAGTTCTTCGATTTTTGCATTTGCTGCATTAAGACTATCACGCAATGCTTGAATTTCTTGTGCTTGTTGTTCGTTGCTACATGACGTTGCTAATACAGTTGCTGCAAAAGCTACTGGTAATAATAGTTTTTTGTTCATTTTTTTTATTGTTTAAATGTTAATTGTTCTGCACATTTGTTTTGGGTAAAAATTTCGTTTTTAAACACAAATTTTCCATTTACCATTGTCGCCACCACCTTTGACGAAAATACTAATCCATCAAACGGAGTCCAACCGCATTTGCTAATAACTTTTTTGTCGGTTATTTTTTGTTTTTTGTTAGGGTTAATAAATGCAAGGTCTGCGTGGTAGCCTGTGCGAATAAAACCTCTTTTTTCGATGTTGAATATTATTGCAGGTGCGTGGCACATTTTTGTTGCCATTGTTGTTATTGGAATAATATTTTTTTTGCAAAGTTCCATTACTGCTATTGCCGAAAATTGTATTGATGGCATTCCCGAAGGACATTGAAAGTATGGCATGTTTTTTTCTTGCAAAAGATGAGGTGCATGGTCAGTTGCAATAGAGTCTATTGTGTTGTTGTTTAATGCTTTACGAATTGTGTTACGATCGTTGCGAGTTTTTATTGAGGGGTTGCATTTTATTCTTGCTCCAAGTTTTTGATAGTCGTTATCAGAAAACCAAAGATGAGGGACAACTGCTTCTGCGGTTATTTTTTTGTTGTGCAGAGGTGTATTGTTGTCGAATAGTTTCAACTCCGATTTTGTAGAAACGTGTGTTACGTGTAGCCTTGCTCCCGTTTGTTTTGCAAGGTCAACAGCTAAGGTTGTAGATTCTATACAGGCTTTTGCGCTACGTATGTGTTCGTGTATCGAAAATGGCGGATTTTCACCGTATATTTCTTTAAATCTTTCGGTTTCGGCTTTTATTATGCTTTCGCTTTCGCAATGTACTGCAATTGGCACGGGACTATTGCTAAATAGTGTTTCTAATGTTTTGGGGTTGTTGACAAGCATGTTGCCAGTGCTACTGCCCATAAAAACCTTTATTCCACCAATTTTTGAAAAGTCAAGACCAAGAATTTCTTCTGCATTATCGTTGGTGGCTCCTACAAAGAACGAATAATTGACAACCGAATTTTCTTTTGCGATATTGAGTTTTTGGTCGAGTAATTCCTGCGATACTGTAGGAGGTTTGGTGTTAGGCATTTCCATAAACGATGTTACACCACCAACAGCGGCGGCCATCGACTCGCTACGTATGTCGGCTTTGTGTGTTAATCCCGGTTCTCTAAAATGTACGTGTGTGTCAATAAATCCAGGAAATATCAATAACCCAGACGCATCAAAAAATTCGTCATAAGTTTGATTAGAACTTTGATTTGATGTAGTAATTTCAGATATAAAACCGTCTTCTATCAGTATGTCAGCCTCGGTGATGTGGCCTTCGTTGACTATTTTTCCGTTACCGATTAGTATTCTGTGTGCCATTTTTGTGTTATTTTTCGGTTTGGATAAACTTTTCCAATTCGTTGGAAACCAATTGAGAAGGTAATCCCATTACATTGTAGAACGAACCTTCTATTCTGCTTATGGCTGCCGCACCAATCCACTCTTGTACTGCATAGGCACCTGCTTTGTCGAATGGTTTATAGGTGTTTACATAAAAGTCTATTTCTTCGTCTGTTAATGGTCTAAACCATACTTTTGTGGCAGCTAAACAATTGGTTTGCTTGTATTTTGATTTTATGCACACGCCAGTAAATACCTCGTGCATATTGCCCGAAAGCGTTTTTAACATTTTTTTTGCATCTTGGGCATCTTTCGGTTTGCCGAGTACTTTATCGTTAATATAAACAATGGTGTCGGCGGTTAGTATTATGGTTTTTTCATTGGTATTTTGTAAATCATTGTCAAATGCAGAGGCTTTGAGTTCTGCCAAATACAACGGAATATCGCCACCTTTTAGGTTTTTTGGATAGTTTTCTTGTGTTGGTTTGGTTTTTACAATAAAGTTGATCCCAAGCATTTGCATTATTTCCTTTCGACGTGGTGAGCCAGATGCTAATATAATGTTGTAATCTTTTAATTTATCGGACAATACAGCCATTTTGTATTTAATTTTTTTACAAAATTACTGATTTTATCTTTAGAAAAAAACAAAAAAGCAGAATTAATTTTATTTAAATTCTGCTTTTTTGCATTAAAAATAGCAATTTAACTTACTAAAAAATATAAAAATCATAGTTTGTCAGGATTTTGCGAAAATTATTCAAGATTGTAATCATTTTTCATCTTGAAATGTGCTACATCCGCGTAGTTTGCACACCAATGCAGCAATTGCGTAAAATATCCTGTCCATAATATTAGTGTTTTTATGCTTTGGAACGTTCCAAAAGCGATGGTCAAATTTTGCTATTTTTTTTGTTTTTTCCAAATAAAAATTAGTTTTTTTATTGGTAAAAATACTTGTATTTTTTTGATACTTATATCAGAAATAGATGTTTTGGTGTTTTCTCGTGAAAAAAACTTGAAAAACATTTAAAAAGATGTTTTTTACCGTTGTTTCAAAAATAATTATCATTGGACTAAAAAATAAGGCAAAATTAATCTTAAAAACCCAATTTTTTTTTAATATTGCCATTTGTAAACTATAAGTTTTTTTAAGACTATAAAAAACACAATATACAAATGGATTTACACGAATATCAAGGCAAAACGATTTTGAAACAATTCGGAGTAGCCGTTCCCGAAGGTTATGTGGCTGAAACTGTGGAACAAGCAGTTGAAGCTGCCAAAAAACTCCAAGAAACCGCAGGTGCAACAGTTTGGGCAGTTAAAGCTCAAGTACATGCAGGTGGACGCGGTAAAGCAGGTGGAGTAAAAATAGCCAAAAACATCGATGAGGTAAAGGATGCTGCCGAAAAGATTATTGGTATGACGCTTGTTACCAAACAAACTGGCGCAACTGGTAAACTTGTACGTAAGGTATTGGTAGAGCAAGGTATCTATGGACCAAACGAACAAGGTGTTACCGATGTTAAGGAGTTTTATATGAGCGTTTTGCTCAATCGTGCTACGGGTCGCAACATTATTATGTACAGCACCGAAGGTGGCATGGAGATAGAAAAGGTGGCTGAAGAAACTCCAGAAAAGATTTTTAAAGAGGAAATCAATCCTGCAACGGGTATTTTACCATTCCAAGCCAATAGGATAGCATATAATCTTGGACTTTCGGGGCAGGCTAACAAAAAGATGAAAGCTTTTGTTACTGCACTTTACAAGGCTTATGTTGCAAGCGATTCGTCAATGTTTGAGATTAATCCTGTTGTTAAAACATCATTTGACGAAATTTACGCAGCCGATTGTAAGGTAAAACTCGATGATAATGCACTTTTCCGTCATAAAGACTATGCTGCTATGCGAGACATAACAGAAGAAGCTCCTGCAGAAGTTGAGGCTGGTAAATATGGGCTTAATCTTGTAAAACTTGATGGCAACATCGGTTGTATGGTTAACGGTGCAGGTCTTGCCATGGCTACAATGGACATTATAAAACTTTCGGGAGGAGATCCTGCCAACTTTCTTGATGTTGGAGGAACTGCAAGTGCCGAAACTGTTGAAGCTGGGTTTAGAATTATAATGCAAGATCCAAAGGTTAAAGCCATATTGCTCAACATTTTTGGTGGCATTGTTCGTTGCGATAGAGTGGCTCAAGGAGTTGTTGAGGCTTACAAAAAAATTGGTAATATTTCTATTCCTATTATTGTTAGGCTTCAAGGTACCAATGCAGAACAAGCAAAGGAAATAATCGACAATTCTGGGCTTAAAGTCCAAAGTGCAATTACACTTCACGAAGCTGCCGAACTTGTTAGTAAGGTGGTAAGTGCTTAAAAAAAAGAAAATTGTGAGTTGAAAGTCAATTCTAAAAGTAGCATAGGCTTTCAACTCTTTTTTTATTCCCAACTTTAAATTTTTCAATCTATGGAAAAATGTTTGATAATAGGGTCTGGTCCAGCAGGATACACTGCAGCTATTTATGCTTCAAGAGCAGGTTTAAATCCAATTGTTATAGCGGGAAACGATCCAGGTGGACAATTGACAACCACCAATGAGATAGAAAACTATCCCGGTTTTGAATCTATTAATGGTTTTGATTTAATGGATTTGATGAAAAATCAAGCAGAAAAACTTGGTACTCGCATTGTTGGAGGATGTGTTACTTCTGTGGATTTTTCGCAAAAACCATTTAAAGTTATAGTTGACGAAAATAATATTTACGAAAGTCAAACGGTAATTATTGCTACTGGTGCAACAGCAAAATATACGGGTTTACCTTCAGAACAAACTTACAAAGGTGTAGGTGTCTCGGCATGTGCTGTTTGCGATGGTTTTTTCTTTAAGAAAAAAGATGTTGTAGTGGTTGGCGGTGGAGATACTGCTGCTGGAGATGCTCTCTATTTGAGTAAGATATGCAACAAAGTATATCTTGTAGTTAGAAAACCATACATGCGTGCAAGTCGCATTTTGCAAGAAAGGATTGCACAAACACCTAATATTGAGTTACTTACAGAGCATGTTGTATCAGAAATATATGGCAATGGTAAAGTGGAAGGCGTAAAATTAAAATACAGAGTAGGACAGCCAAACGAAGTTACAAAAGATATATCCGTTAGTGGATATTTTGCAGCCGTAGGACGTAGCCCACAGACAGAGATTTTTGCACCTTATATTAGTACTGATGCTTCGGGGTACATTATAACGCAAGGAAATTCTGCCAAGACAAATGTGGAAGGTGTTTTTGCATGTGGCGATTGTGCAGATCCCGTTTATCGACAAGCGGTGGTGGCTGCAGGAACAGGTTGTAGAGCTGCTCTTGATGCCGAAAGTTACTTGTCGCAATTGTAATTTTTTACTAACTTTTTATCAATGAATCATGAAAAAAATAACATTATTTTCATTAACTTTTGCTATGTTTTTAGGTTTGTTGTCATGTTCAAAAGATTCTGATAATAAAACATCTGATAGCACAAACACAACAAACACAACAAATTCATCGGATAATTCTACTGGTAATTCATCACAAGACGGTTCAGGAAATCAGGATACAATCAATCCTGATTTGCAGCATTTGAATGTTGGAGAAATCGCTTTGGGATCTGCCACTACTCCAGCTGAAGTTTATGCTGCAATGGGGTTGGGTTGGAATCTTGGCAATCAGATGGATGCACATGAAAACGGTGTTTCAAACGAAACGTGTTGGGGTAATCCTAAAACCACTCAGCAACTTTTTAACAAACTAAAAGATGCTGGTATTCAAACAGTTCGCATACCTATTACATGGATGGGGCATATTGGTGCTGATCCTGATTATAAAATTGAAGACGCTTGGCTTAATCGTGTTGCCGAAATTGTTGGCTATGCCGAAAATGCGGGACTTAATGCTATTATCAACATTCATCATGATGGTTCTAATAGTGAGTATTGGCTTGACATAAAGAATGCTGCGCTCTCAACTTCCAAAAACGAACAGGTAACTGCCGAAATAAAAGCACTTTGGCAGCAAATTGCAGAAAAGTTCAAAGATAAAGGAGATTTCCTTATTTTTGAAGGTTTCAACGAAATTCAAGACGGCGGTTGGGGCTGGGGAGCAAACCGTAATGACGGTGGTAAACAATATAATACTTTCAATGGTTGGTTGAAAGTTTTTGTTGAAACAGTACGTGCAACTGGAGGTAACAATGCAACTCGTTGGCTTGGTATTCCGAGTTATGACACTGACATTGATTTGTGCGAGCATTTGGTTTTGCCTGAAGATCCTGCTAACAAACTTCTTGTGGCAGTTCATTTTTATATGCCGTATGAATATACGCTTGAAGATAAATACAAATCTTGGGGACATACTGGAACAAACAATGCTTCATACGGACAAGAAAATGATATTCAAACTGCTTTGAAAAAAATGTACACTCGTTATATATCTAAAGGTATTCCTGTGTATATTGGTGAGTTTGGAAACATTCATCATAAAACCGCTAAGGAAGAGGAATATAGAAAATATTATCTTGAATATGTTGTAAAATGTATGCACGATAATTTTCTTGCTCCTGTGCTATGGGAAAATGGCTCTGTTAATTCTGGAAAAGAATGTCATGGATATTTTAATCATGCAACTGGCGAATATATTAACAATGCCCAAGAAATGATTGAAGTAATGGTTAAAGCCGCTACTAACAACGACGAAAGTTATACTTTGGATTGGGTTTACAATAATTCTGCTCCAAGTTCAAAATAATTATTTTTTTTACACGAAAATTACAGAGAACACTGGTTTTTGCCCCCCAAAAAAAAGTGTGGCTGACAAAAATGATGTATGCCTTCAACTATCTGTAAGGCATACATCTTTTTTGTCAACCACACTTTATATTGGTCGTTTCTTGGCTAAGAAATAGCAAATAAAAATAAACGCAACTGCATAAGCCGATGCAATCCAAAATTCTGGTGTAATGATTGTATCTATTGGTTCGGAATATCCATTAAATAAAATATTCGGTGATTGCACTATTTTTGAAATGTTGTTGAGAGGTAGCGCAGATGCTATATTGCTATAACCCATGCTATTTAAAGAAAAATTCATTATCTTTTCAAAAATACCCCAGCCTATATATAAAGAAATTGCGGCAGCTATATTATGAGTAGCAATTGATAGAAACATAGCAAAAATCATTGTGTAAAGCATTTGAAAAAAATATGCGCTAATAAATTGTAATCCAGAGAAAATACCGTTAGGTTGATTTGGTAAAAGCAAAAGGATTGCTATTAGTGTTACGATAATTACGAAAATTGCAAAACTAATTGCTAAAAACAATGTCAACAACAATTTGCTGGTTACAAAATCGTTTGGTTTTATTCCATCAATGATGTGTTGTTTTAATGTTCTAAAATTATATTCCATCGCCACTATTTGCATAATCAATACCGCAAAAAAAATGTTAAACCAACTTGCAATCCATGATGCAACTTGAAAAAACGGTAGCGTTTGATATAAGTTTTCGGTATTTATATCAGTTTGTTGTTGAATTTGTATGGTGTTTACTTCTACATGTTTTAAGTATGCCATACCAAATATAAAAATTGTAATTAAAAATGCGGTTATACCGCTCAAAATCCAAAAAAACGGATAGTGGGCTATTTTTGCCAATTCTATTTTAAACAATCTGTTGGCTTTCATGGTTAGAGTTTACAAGATTTAGAAAAACATCTTCGAGTGTTTGCTTGGTAACTTCAAATTTATTAACAGTAAAACCGTTGTTGAAAAGAAGTTGGCTAATTTGCGATGGTTCAATACCTTGGTCAAGTCGCATAGTTATTTCGTTACCAAAAATATCTAATTTTTTAATTAGTTGGCGATTGTCGTTTAAAATATTGTAGAGCAGTGTAATATCTTGGTTTACACTTATTTTTAATATTGTTGAAGTATCGAGCAAATCTTTTATTTTGCCATTGGTAATTATATTACCATTTTTCATAATGGCTATATCGGTGCAAATTTTTTCCACTTCGCTAAGCATGTGGCTTGCTATAATTATAGTTTTTCCGTCGTTGACATAATTTTTTATAATGTTTCTGACCAATACAATACCAGAAGGGTCGAGTCCGTTGGTTGGTTCATCAAGAATTACAACATCTGGATTCCCTAACATAGCCGATGCTATGGCAAGTCTTTGTTTCATACCTAACGACAATTGGCTAAAATGTGCGTATCTAAATTCGTAAAGGTCTGCGTTTTTTAATGCTTTAAAAATTTCATTGTCTATGTTGTCTATACCTTTTATCATTGCAGATATTTTTAGGTTTTGGTATAGCGTCATAAATGGATAGAAATTTGGTTGTTCTATGAGTGCGCCACGCGAAAATTTTTTGCCATTGTTCCAAGTGTAACTTCCTGATGTTGGCTTAATTACGTCTAATATTATTGATAAAAGTGTTGTCTTGCCACTGCCGTTTGGTCCTAAAATGCCAAAAACTTCGCCAGCGTTAATTTGTAGCGATACGCTATTTAATGCGCAAATTCGCCCATAATTTTTTACAAGGTTGTTTATTTTAAGCACGGTGAATTTATAATATATGCTGTCTAAAAGTTAAATTTATCTGTGGTTCTAAAAATTTTTTTCTGCGTTGTATTTCAATCTCAAAATGCTCATTTACAATCAGTAAACTGCGCTTTTTCGATTTCATACGCCTTGAAAAATCTTATTTTTAGAATTCCCCTTAAATGTAGGTAACTTTTAGACAGCATTTTTTTAATGTCCTTTTTCTGAAATATATTTTATTCTCATTAATCTAAGTTCTTCTTCGGTGTAGTCGTCTTCGCCTAACGCATCGAGAGCTGCTTCTATAGACTCTGTTTCTGCGTGGTCGAAATAGTCGTAAACTTCATCTTGGCGTTCTTCGTCTATAATTTTGTCTATATAATAGTCGAGATTAAGTTTTGTACCAGAGTTGATTATTGATTCAATTTCTGATAGAAGTTCGTTCATTTCCAACTGTTTGGCTTCACAAATGTCTTCAAGATCTATTTGTCTATCTATGCTTTGTATAATATAAACTTTTACACCAGATTTGCTAACCACCGACTTTACCACCATATCTTGTGGACGTTCTATTTCTTTTTCAGCCACATAGCGTTTAATCAGTTCTACAAATTCTTTGCCGTATTTTTGGGCTTTTCCGTGTCCTACACCAACAATTTGGGTTAATTCTTCGAGACTAATTGGATATTGCACCGACATATCTTCGAGTGATGGGTCTTGGAAAATAACGAATGGCGGAACCCCTTTTTGTTTGCTCATTTTTTTGCGCATATCTTTGAGCAGTTTGAATAGTTCGGGGTCTGATGCTCCACCACTCATACCTCCGTGCGGAGCGTTTACGGAGTCATCGTCTTCGTCTTCGTTGTCAAAATCGTGGTTTTTTACAAGTTTTATTGGGAATGGGTTTTTAACGTAGTCGTTACCTTTGGGCGTTACTTTTAACAACCCATAGTTTTCTATATCTTTGGCTAAAAATCCAAAAACGAGCGATTGGCGCAATACAGCATTCCAATATTTTTCGTCGCCATCATCCTCGCCACAACCAAATTGGGGTAGTTTGTGGTGTTTGTAGGTTTTTACTTGCGAATCTTCTACGCCAGCAAGAATTTTTGCTACATGTTCGGCTTTAAATTTTTCTTTAACAGCCAACACTGTTTTTATGGCTTTGATTATTGATTTTTCGCCTTCAAACTGTTTAACAGGGTTGACACAGTTGTCGCAGTTGCCGCAAGGTTTGTCGAGGTCTTCGCCAAAATAGTTGAGTAACATTTTTGGACGGCATATTGAAGTTTCGGCGTATGCAACAGTTTCTGCCAACAACTGCCTTCCAATTTCTTGCTCGCTAAGAGGCTTGCCTTGCATAAATTTTTCGAGTTTTTGGATGTCTTTGTAACTATAGAATGCAATGCATCTTCCTTCGCCCCCATCTCTTCCTGCACGTCCAGTTTCTTGGTAGTAGCCTTCGAGACTTTTTGGCATGTCGTAATGTATTACAAACCTAACGTCTGGTTTGTCAATTCCCATTCCAAAAGCTATTGTTGCCACTATTACGTCAACATCTTCCATTAGAAATTTGTCTTGGTTGGCACTTCGAGTGGCTGAATCCATACCTGCGTGATATGGAAGGGCTTTTATATCGTTGACACTGAGAGTTTGAGCAAGTTCTTCTACTTTTTTTCGGCTTAGACAATAAATTATTCCAGATTTTCCTGGATTGTTTTTTATAAATTTTATTATTTGTTTGTCGATGTCAACTTTTGGTCTTACTTCGTAGTATAGATTTTGTCTAAAAAACGACGATTTAAATACTTGAGCATTAAGTATGCCGAGGTTTTTTTGTATGTCGTGTTGCACTTTTGGCGTTGCAGTGGCAGTGAGTGCAATTATTGGCGATCGACCTATTTCTTCTATTATAGGACGTATGCGACGGTATTCTGGACGGAAATCGTGTCCCCATTCTGATATACAATGGGCTTCGTCGATGGCGTAAAACGAAATTTTTACTTGTTTGAGAAATTCTATATTTTCTTCTTTTGTTAACGATTCGGGGGCAACATATAGCAATTTGGTTTTTTGTGCCATTATGTCGTCTTTAACTTGTGCTATTTGCTGTTTAGTTAGCGACGAATTTAAAAAATGTGCAATGCTGTTGTCGGTGCTAATACTTCGCATGGCGTCAACTTGGTTTTTCATCAAGGCAATGAGTGGCGAAATTACTATTGCTGTACCTTTTAAAATTAGCGATGGTAATTGGTAACATAACGATTTACCACCTCCAGTAGGCATCAATACAAATGTATCTTTGCCTGCGAGTACATTTCTTACTACTTCTTCTTGTTTGCCTTTAAACCTATCGAAACCGAAAAAATTGTGCAAATATTCGGTTAACTTGTCTGTTTTCTTAGTTTCCTTCATGCTTTCAATTTTAATTTCGTTTTACGGTGCTCGCCATTCTTTAGCCCCCTATTTGTATGAAAAGTAAAAACGGCCTATTTGAAGCCTAAACGTTTATACAAATTTGTAAAAAGTTTTTTGTTATATCAAAATTTTTTTTACAAAATTTTAAAAAAAACACAAAAAATGCGGCAAATTTTTTGTTGCCGCATTTTTTGTGTAAGGTTTTGTTATTTTAAATTAATTTTTTTATCTCGTCAATCATTTTTATTGCAAGATTGTCAGCGTTTTGTTGAGATGTGCTTTCGGTGTATATACGAATTATTGGTTCGGTGTTAGATTTGCGAAGGTGTACCCATTCTGTTGAAAAATCTATCTTTACGCCATCGATGTCGGTGATTTTTACGTTTTGTTTTTTGTAGGTTTCTTTTACATCCAACAATACTTTGTCAACATTGATTTGCGGTGTTAGTTGAATTTTGTTTTTGCTCATAAAATATTGAGGGTATGTATTTTTAAGCTCAGACACCTTTATTTTCTTTTTGGCAATGTATGTTAAAAAAAGAGCAATACCTACCAACGAATCTCTCCCATAGTGAAGTTTTGGTAATATTACGCCGCCATTGCCTTCTCCGCCTATTATTGCGTTGGTGCGTTTCATTTCTGCTACAACGTTTAACTCTCCAACTGCCGAGGCTGAATACTGGCATTTGTTTTTTTCGGTTATATCTTTTAGTGCACGGCTGCTTGATAGATTGCTTACGGTGTTGCCTTTTTGGTTTTGTAATACGTAGTCGGCCACCGATACGAGAGTATATTCTTCTCCAAACATTTCACCATTTTCGCACATTATGGCAAGGCGGTCAACGTCTGGGTCAACAGCAAAGCCTACATCTGCTTTGTTGTCAACCACTTTTTGTGCCAATTCTACAAGGTTTTCTTTTAGAGGTTCGGGGTTGTGATTAAACTTACCATTGGCTTCTGCGTTGATGATTGTGAAATTTTCAACTCCTAATGCTTTAAAAAGTTTTGGAAGAGCAATTGCACCCACGGAGTTTATAACATCGGCGCATACGTTGAAGTTGGCTTGCTTTATGGCTTGTGTGTCAACAAGTTTTAGAGCGAGTATTTTTTCAATGTGTTTGTCAAGATAGTCGCATTGAGTTGTTTTTCCTAAGTTGTCAACATTTGCAAAATTAAAGTCTGCATTTTCGGATGCGTCCAAAATATATTTACCGTCCTGTCCGCTAACAAATTCTCCTTTGTTGTTGAGCAGTTTTAGGGCATTCCACTCTTTTGGATTGTGGCTTGCGGTTATTATTATACCACCATCAGCGTTTAGCCCTGTTACTGCCATTTCGGTGGTTGGTGTTGTTGCTAAGCCTATATCTGTAACATCTATTCCGCACATTGTTAATGTGTTGATTATAATGCTTTTAACATTTGGACCAGATATTCTGGCATCGCGCCCCACTACAACATGGAGTTTGCTTTTTTGAGGATTGTTTTTATTTAGCCATTGTGCATATCCGCAGGTTATCTTAACAATGTCGGTTGGGGTGAGGTTTTCGCCTTGTTTGCCGCCTACGGTGCCGCGTATTCCTGATATTGATTTTATTAAAGTCATTGCCTTAATGTGTTTTTGTTAATTTTTCTGTAACGCAAAAATATGTTGAAAATTTATATTTGCAAGTTTTTCTTTTGTAAAAATCCAAAAGTTGTTATTATTGTTATTAAAAATCTTGATGCAAAGATATTGGTTAAATTGCCGAAATTTTGTTGTCGCGATAGTTCGGGTGTTGTTTATAACGATTGAGATATTTTTGGGGAACTTTTATTTCTATTTTTTTTCCTATAAAAAATGTAGAATCCAAACTATTTTGAGGTGGAGTTGGCGATGTAATTGTAGCTGTTTTTAGTGTTGGCGAAGCAAATGCAACCGTGCTAACATATTCAACGTCAGGTGGTAATGTTATTTCGGAAAAACCATCGCTCATAAAAAAAGAAAATTGTTCTATAAACTTAATACTTTTTGGAAAATATATTTTGTTAATGTGCCTGTAACAGCAACTATATGGCGCAACCACTTTGCAACCTTCTGCTATTGATAATTCGTTACTTTGTTGCAAAATGCTGTGTATAAGGGTTTCGCCGTCTTTTGTGTATAGAGAGCCGTTTATATTTTTGTAATAATTGTTGTTTGGTCCAGCAATTATTTGTGTAATTGTATCTTGTGGTTGATTAGGAATGTTTATTATTTTGCAATTATCGGGTAATGTTGTTTGTTGTAGTTGGGAATTGTAAAAAAAATCTGCATCAATGGTTAAAAGGCTGTTAGGTAGGTTTATAGAAATAGGCGTTGTTTCATTGAATTTACAAAGCATATTTTCAAGACCAGATTGAAAAACTACTTCGGTTAGGTTGGGCATGTTTTCAAACTGAGTTGCAGCAGTTTTTATGTTTTTTGGAAAAATGTATTTTTTAAGATTTGGGCAGTTGAGTAGCGTTAAATTCCAATAGTCAAAACCACTTGCACATTCAGAAAAATCAATTTCTTCCAACAATGATAGATTGGTGTAAATCGGTTGGTCTAATGATTCTAATTCTTTAGCATTGATAAATCCTCTAACAATTATTTTAGTGGCATCGTTGTTGGCTTCAAGCCATTGTAAAAACGTTAAACCACTGCCAAAAGTATAAGTTTTGGTGCAGTTATAAATTTCGTTATTGTTTTTTTTGTAAGAGATTTTTAATGCCATGTTATTATTTTTTTTACAAAAATAATAATAATTTAAAAAAATATTATCTTTGCGCATTATTTTCCCTTGTTTGAAGATAATAAATTTTATGCGATGTTTGGTAATAGACGATGACGAGGCAATACTTTTGCAGATGGAAAAGTTAATTGGCGAGTCTGATTTGCTTGAACCAGTTGGCTTTTTTGCCGATGCGGAACAAGCTGCAGTTTTTTTGTTGTCAAACAAAAATGTTGATGTTGTTTTTTTGGATGTAGAGTTACCACGAATTTCTGGTATAGAATTGCTAACTTTGTTGAAAACAGCGTTAGAAAATGTTTTTGTGGTTGTTGTGTCGTCAAAAGAGCGTTATGCAGTGGAGGCTTTTTACAAAAATGTATCGGCTTATATTTTAAAACCTATAACAAAAATTAGTTTTATAAAAGCTGTTAATAAGGTTAAAGAACTCTATGATGAAAAACATAACCCTGTTGATGTTAAGGATAGAAATTTTTTTGTAAAGAGCAATGATGGACGCTATGTTCACCTAAATTGTAACGATATTTTTTGGATAGAAGTTAATCGTAATGATATTTGTCTGCATACAAATGATGATGAGTTTCAGATTTCTGCAACGCTAAAAGATTTTACTTCTAAGTTGCCACAATCAATATTTGTAAAAACTCATCGTTCGTTTGTGGTAAATATAAATCGTATAAGCATGATTTTAGAAAACGATGTTATAATAAAAACAATTGAAGGTGATGTTAAAATACCGCTTTCGCGTAATTATAGAGGTGAGTTATTGGGAAAAATAAACTTGTTGTAATATGGTGGGTACTATTGTATTAACAGTTGTTACCGCATTGGTTTGCATATTCTTTTCTGCTACAAGAGTTGCGCTTGTTATGTGCGATACACTTGTATTTGGTATTGACATAAAAAATTCTACTATTAAACAAGGTGTATTTTTTCGTCCCGCCGACAATTTAGACCTTAGTGTTGATATACTTCGTGCTGGCGAGATAATTTTTTTGTGTTTATTTTGTTTGTCAGCGTTTTTTCTTTCTTCTGAATTTTGCGAACAAACGGGATATTTTTTGATGATTCCACTATTGGTGTTAGTGTTGACTTTTGTATTGGTAAAAACGACAGTTTCTAAGATTGTTGAAAAAAAATCTAATTCTTTTTTACGATTTGTAATGCCTGTTGTAAATATATTGGCGGCAGTGCTTTATCCTTTGGTATATCTTGCTCTTTACCCGATAACGGCTATTGTGGCGCATCTTGGGTTAAAACCGCAACTACCAGATATTGCGCGATTAATTCCTTATGGTCATGGGCAAGCTGAAGAACATGCAGCAGATAGTACAGAAGATCTTAAAATTTTACATAAAGCTCTTGATTTTACAAATATTCGTATTCGCGAATGTCTTGTGCCTCGCAATGAGATAATTGCCGCAGACATTAACGAAGGTATTGCGGAACTTAAACAAAAGTTTATTTCAAGTGGTTTTTCAAAAATTCTTATCTACAAAAATAATATCGACAACATTCTTGGGTATGTTAACGCACTTGCATTGTTTAAAAAACCAGAGAAAATTTCGTCTATAATGATAAATGTTATAGATGTACCCGAAACTATGACTGCTGACACACTTTTTAATTTATTTATAAAACGTCGCAAAAGTGTAGCTATAGTTATTGATGAATTTGGTGGTACGCAAGGCATGCTAACCATTGAAGATATAATAGAAGAAATTACTGGAGAGATTGAAGACGAACACGATGTTCCAGAGCTTACAGAAAAAATGCTTGCCGAAGGTCAGTATTTGTTTTCGGGTCGTCTTGAAATTGACTATATTAATGAAAAATACAATCTAAACTTGCCTAAATCGGATGAATATGAAACACTTGCAGGATATTTTTTATTTTTAAACGAAAATATTCCAGAAATTGGCGAAAGTGTTACGGATAAAAATATAAAAATGGAGGCAACGTTGGTAAAAAAGCCCAAAATAGATTTGATAAAACTAAGTTTTGAAAAAAAATAAGAATAATTTATTAACGCAAATTAATGTTGTTTTAAGTAATAATTCTCTGATTTGTTAATTATTAACAATAAAAATTAGATGATAAACATTAATGGAAAAAAAATCAAAAAAAAAGTGAAAAAAATTATTTGTCAACCCGATTTTATTTATTTTCGCAACCAATTATAAATAAACTTATTGTTTACCGCAAAAATATTGTAAATGTTTAACCGTGAGGAATTTATAAGCGACGAAGATTGGGCTTTGTTTCGTAAAGTATCGGCAAGATTTGCCACGCCCAACGTTTTTGTCAGCCTTAAAACCATAAGGCAGCGTTATAGGCAACTTATGGAAAATTTTCCGTATGCCAACGTATTTTATGCCATAAAGGCAAATCCTGGTGTACCTGTGATAAAACTTTTAGATGAGTTGGGATCTAATTTTGACATTGCCTCCCGCTATGAGTTGGATCGTGTGCTTGCCTTGGGTATAAGTCCAGACCGTATATCGTATGGAAATACCATAAAAAAGGCAGAAGATGTAAAGTATTTTTACCAGAAAGGTGTTAGAATGTTTGCTACCGATTCGAAAGAAGACCTAAAAAACATTGCGGTAAACGCGCCAGGTAGTAAGGTCTTTGTGAGAATATTGATAGAAAACTCATCAACAGCCGATTGGCCACTTAGTCGTAAATTTGGATGCCATCCCGATATGGCCTACAATCTTCTTGTATTAGCGCGCGACAAAGGGCTTATTCCCGAAGGTATTTCGTTTCATGTTGGTAGTCAGCAACGCGATATTGGACAATGGAACGATGCCATTGCAAAAACCAAGTATCTCTTTCAATCACTTGAAGAAGAAGAAGATATAAAGCTTATGATGATAAATATGGGTGGTGGTTTTCCTGCCCATTACATACAGCCTACCAATGAGTTAAAAGATTATGCAAACGAAATAACACGTTATATTCACGAAGACTTTGTTGATATGCCCACTATAATTTTTGAGCCGGGTCGTAGTCTTGTTGGAGATAGTGGTGTTTTAACATCAGAAATAGTGCTTGTTTCGCGAAAAAATAACACATCGCTTTCGCGTTGGGTATATACTGATGCTGGCAAGTTTAACGGTTTGATTGAAACGCTTGGCGAATCGATAAAATATCCTATCGTAACAGACAAAGATGGTGGAAAAGAAGGGGAGGTTATACTTGCTGGTCCTACATGCGATAGTGCAGATATTATGTATGAAGATGAAAAATATAAACTTCCAACTGATTTAAAACAAGGCGACAAACTTTATTGGTTGTCAACTGGAGCATATACAACAACATACGCGAGTGTTTGGTTTAACGGTTTTCCGCCTATAAAAGCATATTATATTTCGGAAGACGGGAAAGTATATGACGAATTTGGAACTGAGGTTTAATTTAAAATTGAAAATTGAAAATTAAATTTTTCAATTTTCAATTTTTAATAATTTTGACTTCAACACGGCGGTTTTTCATTCGTTCAGATTCGCTATCATCTTTTGAAATAGGTCGTTTGCTACCATAACCTTTGCTTTTAATTCTTTGTTCGTCAATGCCTTGTAAAACTAAATAATTTTTTACTACCCATGCACGTTCTTGCGATAGCAGTAAAAGATCATCGGGATTACCATTTCCGTCGGTGTAACCCTGAACTTCAATTTTTATGTTGGGATATTTTTTTAGTAGCGATGCAAGGTTGTCGAGTTCTTGGTGAGATACTTTTTTAAGATTGCTTGAAGCGCGCTCAAAAAATACATTATTCAAAACAATTTTTTCTCCAGCCATTATTGGGTGAAGATAAATAGTTATATTTTTTTTGTCGTTTTGATTTGCAGATGTAATAACCTCTACTTTCTTTGGTTGAGGTAAGTAACCTTCCGCAATGGCATATAGTTCGTATTTTTTATCAAACGGAATTTCAATTTTAAATGTGCCAGAAAATTCGTTGCTTTGTATTGATTTTAATGAATTTTTTGTCGATTTATCTTCATAAAACACCTCTGCGGCTATTGGTGTTAGAGTTCGGCTGTTAAGAATTTTACCTTCAACAATGGCGTTTGTAGGTTGTATTTTATTTTTGCTAAAAGAAAGTTTGTAAATGTCTTCGCTTGCAGTAATGGGGTTGTTACTAACCATAAAAGCTGTTGAACCGTCTGGAGAGGTTGAAAAATAAGAATCCCAGTTGGGAGTGTTAACAATAGGACCGAGATTTTGAGGCTCGCTCCATTTTAGCCATGTGTTATCGAGCCGATATGTTACAAAAATATCAGAACTTCCATAGCCATTATGCCCATAACTGCTAAAAAAAAGTGTTTTGTTGTCGTAGTCTATAAAAGGTGTACCGTCGTCGGCAAAAGTGTTTATAATAGCACCAAGGTTTTGAGGTGTGGAATAACTACCATCGCTTTGTAGAAAACTAACGTGAAGGTCGAGACCACCAAAACCGTCATCGCGTTCAATAGACATTACCAAAACTTTTAAATCTTTTGATAATGAATACGTTGCGTGGATATTGCGATTATAAAAATTATTGATTTTTATTTCTTGTGGTGATGTCCATTTACCATTTACTAATGTAGATTTTGAGATACCATTATCGCTTTTAAACTTTCCGTCGCTGTGGTAAATACCTTCTATATATAGAGTTTTTCCATTGTCGCATTCCTTAATTACAACGTTGGTTCCAGTATTGTTTAGAGGAAAACCTATATTTTCAGCCTTAGAAAAATTGTTATCATTGTTTTGATTGGCAACCCAAATGTCGCAGTCGTTTTCATCGCCAGTGTTTTTGTAGTGATGTATTCTTCCGAAGTAAAGTTTTTCAAAACCTAATGTAGGTGCTATTTCGCTTGTTGGCGAGTTTATTTCTGAACCTGCGTTGTTTTTTTCTATAAATGCAAAATCATTGGTAGTGTTTATATGTGCATTGTAAGTTTTTATGTCAAAGGCATTTGTTTCAATTGTTAATCCTTTTCTTATTGCAAAACCGTGTCCATTACCATCGCTTTTACGACTTTTTGCTGAAAAAATCTTGTTGCCGTTGATTATAAAATCTGTTTTGATGCCATTTTGCTCTATTCCGAGAGTGTTTTGGGCTTTACCAGTGTTTATGAATGTGCATTTTGTCCATTTTCGCAACTGAAAATACACTCCATTTTTATAAAAACCAACGCAATAATATCCGTTTGCACTGATGAGGAATACGTTGCAATTTTGCCATCCATTTGAGTTCCAAACTAATCCGTAGCCAGTGGTGCTTTGTCCCGAAACAAATGTTAATCTTGTGTATATTTTAAATCCATTTTGTTTGGTTAGCGAACGGTTAATAACAAAAAGCGACATTTCGTGTTGCAGATTAGCCATCGACATAACACCGTTTTTTATTGTTACAGCATCTCCATCAAGTGATGGGGCAGCGGCAAATTTCTCAAAAATATCTTGTTGTCCAATTGCTTGATTATTGAATATTAACATCAATATTATTTCGACAAAGACTTTTATAAATAAAAATAAATATTTTTTTGAAAAATTCTGCATAAAAAATTTTAGTTTGTAATTTTGCAAAATAATATGTAACCTTAGTATGTCAAAATTGCCCAATTTTTTTGCATGTGGTTTTGCGAATAAAATATTTTTTTTTCTTAGTGTTAATATGTTTTTTTTTATTCGTTAAACCAAGTAAAAAAATAGGCGATTAGTGCAATATTAATAATAAAAAATATGAATTTAAATATTTTGCGACAAAAAATTTTTGAATCTCATACAGATACTCAATTTGATGAGTTGGTTTTAAAATTATTTGATTATCAATATAATAACAATAAGATTTATAATCGTTATGTCAATTTGCTTGGGCGAGATATCAAGAAGATTGATTGTTTGAAAAAAATTCCATTTATGCCAGTGGAGTTTTTTAAAGAACATCGTGTTGTAAGTGGCGACGAAAAAAACGAAAAATACGATGCAATTTTTACAAGTAGTGGTACAACTGGTGTTGGGACAAGTTGTCATTATGTGAAGGATATTTCTCTTTATTATCAATCAGCGGTAGCGGGATTTGAAAAATTTTATGGTTCGCTAAAAAACTATCATGTTTTGGCACTATTGCCAGCGTATCTCGAAAGGCAGGGTTCGTCGCTTGTTGCTATGGCCGAAAAATTTATGGAAGTTTCTGGTTGTGGAAACAACAATTTTTTTCTTTATGATTTTGATGGTTTGGCTAAAAAAATTGAGAGTATTGATAATAAGAAAAAGATTTTGTTGCTTGGTGTTACATTTGCGCTTATGGATTTTGCAGAAACTCATCCTCAAAACTTTGGTGATAGGGTAGTGGTTATGGAAACGGGAGGAATGAAAGGGCGTAAAAAAGAACTTGTGCGCAGTGAAATTCATGGTTTGCTTAAAAAAAATCTTGGAATAAAAACTGTTCATTCAGAATACGGAATGACGGAGTTGTTGAGTCAAGCATATAGTTTTGGCGAGGGTATATATTATCCGTCCAACACGCTGAAAATTTTGATTCGCGATGCAAGCGATCCGTTTAGATATGTATCGCAAGGAGTTGTAGGTGGTATCAATGTGGTGGATTTGGCAAATATAGATTCGTGTAGTTTTATAGAAACCAAGGATCTTGGCTTAATGCACGAAGATGGTGGTTTTGAGGTTTTGGGACGGTTTGATCATAGCGATACTCGTGGTTGTAACTTACTTTATACCAATGCGTAAATATCAATTTTTGCTTTTGGTATTGTTTGTTTTTGTATGTGAAAACATATATTCGCAAAACAATATTTGGAAACCAAATCCAGACGCATTAAAGATAGTTTTCTACAATGTAGAAAATCTTTTTGATACAATAGATAATCCAGATGTTGTTGGCGATGAAGAATTTACACCCGAAGGAGTAAAATATTGGGGTACTTGGCGTTACAACAATAAACTTATAAAAATTTGGAAAGCAATTGCGGCAGTAGGTGGAAGGTATTATCTTCCCGATATTATTTGCTTTAGTGAGGTGGAAAATGCGTTGGTATTAAAAGATTTGTTATGCAAAACACCATTAGGACAAGGCGATTATTCTTTTTTTCATCGAGAGTCGTTGTCGTATCGTGGCATAGATGTAGCAATACTATACAAACTTTCAGCTGTTGAAATTATTGATACGTTGGCTATTAGAATAAATTTTGACGACGATTATCATTCTCGTGACATATTATATTTAAGGTGTGTTTCAAAAATTTCGAGTGATACTGTTAGTATTTTTGCTAATCATTGGCCGAGCAAGTATGGAGGTTTGGCAGAAACCGAAAGACATAGAGAAAAAGCGGCTTCAACGTTACGACGTGTTGTTGATTCGGTATTTGCCTTAGAAAATGAACCAAAAATTGTTTGTGGTGGTGATTTTAATAGCGGTGTAGCAGAAGGACGAGTTGATGTGTATATGCATGCAGAGAAAGATTTTTCTTCTGTTGATTTACATAAACTTTACAACTTGACATCAAGGCTTGTTGGTAAAAAATTTTCGTACAAATTTCATGGTGTTGGCGAAATTCTCGATCAAGTATTTGTTTCGGGTTCGTTAATCAACTCGACGGTTGATATTGCGGATTTTGCATTTTTGCTTGAACCCGATTTAAAATATGTTGGCAAAAAGCCATTTCGTACTTATTTGGGCTACAAATATCTTGGTGGTTTTTCCGACCATTTGCCTGTTGTTTTATCTATTCCTTTTAAAAAATAATATTATTCTTTGTGTTATTCGTTATCGATTTTTGTTTGTTCATTGTCAATTTTCCATTGTTTTGGAGATATGTTAAATTGTTTTGTAAATGCAGTTGAAAAATAACTTTGCGAGCCAAACCCTACCATATCAGCGACTTCGGCTATTGAAACGTCGTTGTTTTTAAGAATTTCAGCGGCTTGTTTTAACCTAATTATGCGTATAAATTCGTTTGGATTTTGCCCTGTAAGACTTTTTAGTTTGCGTTGGAGATGTCCACGAGAAATACCGAGTTCGTTGCTAAGTGTTTCTACGCTGAGGCTTGGGTCAGAAAGCCGTTTCTTTATTACAGAAGTTGTTTTTTTTAGTAAATCGCGATCAGGAATAGTTATGGCTGTTTCTTCTGCGTTGAATGTTACGTCGCTACTAAATTTTTCTCTCAAAGTTTTGCGTAATTCCAACAATTTTTCTATCCTTACCAATAGATGTTTTGGATTAAAAGGTTTTGGTATGTAGCTGTCGGCACCGTTTTCAAGCCCTTCTATTTTTTGATTGATAGTGGTTTTGGCGGTTAACATTATTACAGGTATGTGGCATGTTTCTATATCGGTTTTTAGTTTTTTGCATAATTGATTGCCGTCCATTTTTGGCATCATTACATCGGTTATAACGAGGTCTGGCATGTTTTGATGAGCTATTTCGAGTCCTTCTTCGCCGTTGGAGGCTGTGATTATGTTGTAAAGTTTTTCCAGCCCCATGGTAAGATATTGACGTATGTCGGCATTGTCTTCTACTATAAGTAAAGTTTGCTTTATTTTGTTTGTATCATTGTATTCAGTTGTTTGTTTTTGAACGTAGTCAGTGGATTCAAAATTGCTAATCGAACTTTCTGTTGTAAGATGTTGGTAGTTGTCGGCAGAGTTTGACGAAGAAAAGGTTTCATCGGTGGGCAGTATTATTGTAAATGCAGTGCCTTTGCCAATCTGCGACGATACGCTTATAATGCCATTGTGCATTTCTACAAAGTGTTTAGCCAACCATAAGCCTATGCCAGTACCTTGTTGCATATCGGAGTTGCCATTTTGAAAAAATCTGTCAAAAATTTTGTCGATGTTTTCTTGTGCTATTCCGCATCCTGTATCTTCTACTATAACAACAATGTTGTTAGAGTCGGTTTCTTGTGCTTTTTTTATTGAGATTGTTATTTTTCCGTCCTTGGGCGTAAATTTAAATGCGTTAGATAGTAGGTTGTATATTACTTTATCAATTTTTTCTTTGTCAAAATTGATGTTTAGGCTTTCAAAATCCGACTCAAACGAAAGTTTTGTGCCGCGCTTGTCCGACAAAATTTTGAAATTTTCGTATATTTCTTTTATAAAAGCAATAATGTCGGCATTTTCGGGAGAAAACTGCATTTTTTCGTTGTCTATCTTGCGCAAGTCCATTATTTGGTTTACCATTCTTAATAGTCGTTCGGCGTTGCGGTGCATTATTTCAAATTGTTTTTTATCAACAGCGTTGTACCTTTGCGACTGTATCATGGTTTCTAACGGGCTTATTATCAGAGTAAGTGGCGTGCGAAACTCGTGGCTTATGTTGGTAAAAAATTGTAGTCGTGCTTTATTAAGATCTATGTCGTTTTGTTGCTTTATTTGTAAAATTTTTGATTGTTGTTTTAAATGTTGTTTTTTCTGATACCATTGCCATAGTATAGTTAATAGCAATACAACAATCACGCAGTATAGAAGTTTTGCATACCAACGTTTGTAAATTGGTGCGAGTATGTTAATTTTTAGTGTTTTAGGAGTACACCAAATATCATCAGCGTTGGCAGCTTTTATTTCCATGTGGTATTTACCTGGGTTGAGGTTTGTGAATGTAACTGAGTTTTTATTGTAATCGTAGTATATCCATTCTGGGTTAAATTCTTTTATTCTTACTGCATATTTTATTTTTTGTGGTTCTATAAAATCTATAGCCTTAAATTCTACAGTAAAACTATTGTCATCGTGATTGAGGGTAATTTCGTCGGTTTGGGTTATGCTTTGGGTAAGTATTGTTCTTCCGTCGGGCAATTCTCCAACTGGTACCGATTTATTGAAAATAAGAAAGTTGGTTATCAAAATCATAGGTGCAGTGGTGTTTTGGATAATTTTTTCAGGAAAAAACTTATTAAGTCCTTCAATTCCGCCAAAAATTATTTCACCGTTTTCTGTTTTTGCGTGTGCGCCGTGTATAAATTCGTTGGCTTGAAGCCCGTCTTCTATAGAAAAGTTTCTTATTGTTTTTTTGTTGTAATTAAAACGACATATTCCGTTGTTTGTGCTTATCCATAAATTGCCAAGCGAATCTTCTTCAATTCCGTTGATGACGTTGTTTGGAAGTCCTTCGCGTGTGGTAAAAATTTGTGATGATGCATTTTCTATGTCTATAAGATTTAGACCGTTCATTGTTCCTGCCCAAAATCGTTCGTTACTATCTTCGAGCATACAATAATAAGTGTTTGAGTTTGTGAGTTCAATATTTTTAAATTCATATCTAAGAGGGTCAAGACGGCTTAATCCCCAAAATGTTCCTATCCAAAGGTAGCCACGTTTATCTAAATAAAGTTTTGTTATCCAATTGTTTATTAGTGAGTTAGGATTGTTATCTTCTTTTACAAATCGTTTAAAAGTGCCAGTTTTTTTGTCCATTAAGTTAAGTCCTCCGCCATTGGTGGCTATCCATAAATTTCCCAAACGGTCTTCTATTATTGCTGTAACATCGTTGTGGCTTAGCGATGTGCTATCGGATGGATTGTTTTGGTATGTGGTAAAGGTTTTTGTATCGTGATTGTATAATTGTAAACCCGATTGATATGTTCCTATCCATATTTTTTTGTCGTAACCTTGATAAACAGAGCGAATGATGTCTGATTTTAGTCCTGACTTTCCTGCTCTAATGGTTTTAAAAGTGTTATTTTTAGTATCCCATACACAAAGTCCACCTCCATCTGTGCCAATTAATATTTGTTGATTTTGTATTGGAAATATACTTAGTATAGATTTTTGTGGCAGCGTGTTTTCTGGGTCTTCTGGGTTGTGTGTTGCTAAGTCGAACAATGGTTTGTGTTTCAAACGGTTGAGCCCTCCTTGAAACACACCAAGCCACAGATAGTTGTCTTTGTCGAAATATACAGCGTGTATGTTGTCGTTGATAAGTCCGTTGGCGTTTTTGTTTTTGTTAGAAAAACAACTAAATTTGTTTTTGGTTGGGTCAAATACTTGAAGTCCAGCGTCTTGTGTACCTACAAAAATAAGTCCAATATTATCAACTGCTAAGGAATAAACAATACTTCCGCTTATTGAGCCTATTTCTTTTGTTGGTGTGTGGTGTGTTATTTTTTGTTCTTCTAAGTTATAAATAGATAATCCGCCTTCAAATGTACCGATATACATATTTCCGTTGCTGTATAAAAGGCTAAGCACACAATCAGATTTTAGCATATCGTTCTTGATGTTGAAGTGTGTGAATGTTTGTTTATTGGGGTCAAAAATGGATATGCCTTTGTTTTCTGTGCCAATCCAAATTTTTCCTTTGTTGTCGGTTTCTATTGTTAACATATGGTCAGAACAGATACTATTGGTGTTTTCTGTGTGCCGATAAAATGTATAACTATTGTTTTTGGTGTTCATTTTTATTAACCCAGCCCCAGAAGATGCGAGCCAAAGTATGCTGTCGTTGTTTATAATTTTTCTTATTGGTAAGGGATACACTGCCGACATTTGTTTTGGTATTTCATAACGTGTAAACTTGTTGGTTTTGTAGTCAAAACTACATAATCCTTTGAACGTTGCAAACCATACAATGCCGTTTTTGCCATTGGCTATGTCATATACTGTGCTTGATGATAAAGTGTTTTCATCATCTGGCAGTGAGTAGAATACCTCAAAATTAAGTCCATCAAAACGATTAAGTCCGTCGTTGGTAGCTATCCAAATATATCCTTTTGAATCTTGGTTTATTGCATTTATATGACTATTGCTAAGTCCATTTTTTGATGTATAGGCGTTAAATGCCAAAGACTTAGGCTTTGATGGTAGTTGTGTTTGTGCGTGTAGTGAATTTGTATTGTTAGCAACAGCAACAATCGTCAAAATTGTTAGTAATAACGTGTTTCTCATCTATTTTCTCTCCAATAATCAGGACATTTAACCTTTTATTAACATAAAAATGTGCTGTCCTAAATTTGCCGAAAGTTACAAAATATTTCGTATTTGTAAAATTTTAGGGTTACATTTTTATAAAAAACTTTTGAGATAGTGGACAAAACAGCTTTTTGTGGTGGAAAAATGTATTTTTTTGACTATTTTAATTTTCTCTTTGTTATTTTATAAGTATCTGATAGTTAAGCTTCTATACCTTTGATGTTACATAAACAAATAAAAATGTTACAAAAACAAATGTTGTGATAGTATATATAGTTCAAAATTTAAAATATTCGCTACATTTTTTAACGGGTTTAATTGTTTTGATGTATAATTTTGATAACATAAACTTAATAGAAAATTAGACACTTATATAAATTATAAGGTGATGAAAACCCTACTTGTGATATTGATGGTTATAATTTCGGGATTTACGATTTTAAGTTGTAATTGCGAAAGTAGTAAGGGTTATGGAAATATTCATACAGTTGACAAAAACTCCAATCCACAAGTAAAAAAATTATTTTCTAATATAAAAAGGTATCAAGATTCAGTTATAATTTTTGGTTCGGAAGAAGGATTTGTTTCTAAAAATATATTTGGTGATTATCCGGGAGTGTTTGCTTGGAATTTTTCAAAGAATTTTCTTAGCAATGCAGAGATGTATAAATCGCAAATAATAAAAGCCTATTCGCTTGGAGCAGTTGTGATGCTTGATTTTTCTGATTTTTTTAATAGTGAAGGTTACGATAAGGTTGTTACCAGTTATTCCAAATTAAACGGATTTTTGCGTGGGCTTGAGTATGGTGGCAATCAAATACCATTGGTATTAAAGTTTTTTCCGCGTCAAAATGTTTCAGGATATTGGTGGAGCATGGGAGAGTTGTCAGAAAGTGGTTACATAAGACTTTGGCACGATGGCGTAAGAATATTGTCGGATTCTCTTGGACTACACAATTTGTTATATGTTTATTCGCCATGTGCGGGAAATGGTAATATTCCATATCTTTATGGTTTTCCAGGCAAAGAATATGTTGATATAATGGGAATGGAAGTTTATTTTTCGTCCAAGGATATTATTCAATACGCAAAATTTTTAGCCATTAAAACAGATACTCTTGTTAATACAGCTATTGCTATGAATAAACCCTCGGCAATAACAGGAACATCGCTTAAGTCGGCTAATATGTCGTCATGGTTATGTAGCACCATTGTTCCAGCTTTGAAACAATACGACAATAGAAAAGTGGCTTGGGTAACACTGATGAATGGTACAACCGCCAAAGGTGATATTACAGAGGATAGTACGTTAAATTTTGTAGAGGATTTAAAAAAATTTAAGGCATCCGATTTAACGGTATTTCTTGGCGACATGCCCAACATGTATAACGATTGAATTTTAAAACTAAAAAATAATAAAGGATGACTATTTTTTCGCAGAGAAAAGAACAATTGACAAAAGCCTACAACGAGTTGGTTACAAAGAAAAATCAACCCGAACCACTTGGCAATGGTATTTTTACCCGTTATGTAAACCCTGTTGTTACTGCAGCACATGTACCATTGGAATGGCGTTATGATTTTAACGAGAAAACCAACCCATTTTTTATGGAACGCATCGGTGTTAATGCAGCGTTTAATGCAGGTGCTATAAAGTTTAACGGCAAATATGTTGTGGTGGTACGTGTAGAAGGTGCCGATCGCAAATCTTTTTTTGCTGTGGCTGAAAGCCCAAATGGAATAGATAATTTTAGGTTTTGGGAAAAACCTATATTGCTTCCACAAACTTCTGAACCCGATACTAACGTCTATGATATGCGTCTTACAGCGCACGAAGATGGTTGGATTTACGGAATATTTTGTACCGAGCGCAAAGATCCAAATGCAGAACCCGGCGACACTATGTCGGCAGTGGCCAATGCAGGAATTGCACGAACTAAAGATCTTGTCAACTGGGAACGTCTTGATGATTTGAAATCGTATTCGGGACAACAACGTAATGTTGTGTTACACCCCAAATTTATAAATGGCAAGTATGCTCTCTATACACGTCCGCAAGACGGTTTTATTAATGTTGGTAGCGGTGGCGGTATTGGTTTTGGTTTTACCGATAACATGGAACATGCTGAGGTTAAAGAAGAAACCATTATTGATAATAAGATTTATCATACCATTAAAGAAGTAAAAAATGGTATGGGGCCCGCGCCAATAGAAACTCCTGAAGGTTGGCTTTGTCTTGCTCACGGTGTAAGAAACACCGCTGCTGGGTTACGTTATGTACTTTATATGTTTATGACTTCACTTGACGACCCATCGAAAGTAATTTATACTCCAGGCGGATATTTTATTGCTCCAAAATGTAGCGAGCGTATTGGAGATGTGTCTAACGTTGTATTTTCTAATGGTTGGATTAAAGATGACGATGGACGTATTTTGATATACTACGCTGCTTCTGATACTCGTTTACATGTAGCAGAAACATTTGTGGCACAGCTTGTTGACTATTGTAAAAATACGCCTTCTGACGATTATAGGTCGGATCTCTCTGTTAAAAAGATTATAGAACTTGTTGATAAGAATAAGTCTTTATAACGATTGTTATAAAAAAAAACTTTCCTTATACAACTGAAATAAAATAGGGGGGGGGAGTTTTAAAATATAGGTTATATAACCAAAACGCCGCGGCGTTTTGGTATAGCGACAACCTTGGTTGTCGCTATATAAAGATGATTACTTACTTATTTTAAACTAAATATTTGTTTAATTAAATTTTATATTATTTATGAAAAGATTTCTAACACACTACTTGCTGCGCAGCCTTCTTATAATTGTAGGCTTGCTTGTGTTTAGTGCTACAAGCTATGCACAAAAAACAGTGAGCGGAAAAATTGTCGATGAGGACGGTGTTGGTATTCCGGGAGTTAATGTCTTAGAAAAAGGCACTACAAACGGAACCATTTCCGACATGGACGGCAACTACTCGCTTAATGTAAGCGGCGAAAACTGCACCTTGGAGTTTTCTTATATTGGATACACCACAGAAGAACGTCAAGCCAAGGGTTCGCCAATAAACGTTACACTAAAAGAAGATACCAAAGCTCTTGATGAGGTTGTCGTAGTTGGTTACGGTACAATGAAAAAATCAGATGTTTCTGGTTCTTCAATAACCATGAAGGCCGAAGACATCGAAGGTTTTGTTGGTTCGGGTATTGACCAAGCACTTCAAGGTAAAGCCGCTGGTGTACAAGTAACAGCAAACTCTGGTCAGCCGGGCGGCGGTATGAACGTTCAAATTCGTGGTGCTTCTACTCTCAATGCCGCAAATGCACAACCTCTTTATGTCGTTGATGGTGTGCCAATGCAAAATGTTGTAAAAGGTGGTAACGATTATGGTTTGAATTTGGGTAATGGTGCTGTCGGCACATTCTCAGGTATTTCAAACCTTAATCCTGACGACATTGAGAGTATGGAAATTCTTAAAGATGCTTCTGCAACTGCTATTTATGGTTCGCGCGCTGCTAATGGTGTTGTTCTTATTACCACAAAACAAGGTAAAAAAGGCAAGGCTCAGTTTAACTATAGTGGTTCGGCAGGTTGGCAGACTGTTGCAAAAAAACTCGACCTTATGAATTTGCAAGAATATGCAAAATATCGTAACGAGTTTTATGCTGAAACTCAAAATACAGAAAACTCTGGTGAGTTTGGCGATTACAGACTTCTTGGCAAAGGTACAGATTGGCAAGATGCTATTTTCAGAACTGCATTTATGCACTCTCATAATCTCAGTGCATCGGGTGGTACTGATGCTGTAAGGTATTATATATCTGGTGGTTACTTTGATCAAGAGGGTACTATTATCGGTACAAGTTTCGATAGGTTTAATTTTAGAACCAATGTTGATGCTCAAGTAACAAAATTTATGAAAGTTGGTACTAACTTCTCCTTTGCAACCTCTCACGACCAGTTGGTTATGAACAACAGTGAAGATGGTATTATTTCTCTTGCTACTTATATGACTCCTGATATTCCTGTTTATGGTTTTGACGGTGAGTATGCAAGTCTTTCGGGTGAGGGACGCTCGTTTCAAAATCCTGTTGCAAAAGCAGAAATTACAGATAATAAATTGGCAAGAAGAAACCTTGACGTTACTTTGTATGCTGATATAAATTTACTCAAAGAACTTACTCTCCACACTGAATATTCGTTAAGCAATAGTAACACCAATTCGTACTATTTCCTTCCTACCTATAGTTTCTCTTCATCAGATTTCAATAATCAAAATACCGCACAAGATGGTAAATACGACAACCGTTTTTGGCAAGTTAAAAACTTCTTAACTTATACAAAATCGTTTTCAGACCATAGCCTTACTGCAATGATTGGACAAGAAACATCTGAATATGAATGGGAAAACATGAGTGTTAAAAATACTGGTATGACGTCTAACGATATAAAAAATCCCGCTCTTGGTTCAGGTGATCCTACAATTACATACGGTTTTGGTTCTGGTTCAAGAGTTTCGTTCTTCGGACGTGCTTTCTACGGTTATAAGGGTAGATATAATTTAACTTATACCTATCGTCGTGATGGTTCTTCAAACTTTGGACCTGAAAACCGTTGGGGTAACTTCCACTCATTCTCTGCTTCTTGGAAATTTTCCGAGGAATCTTTCTTTGATGGTTTGAGAGATATTATCAATAGTGGTCGTCTTCGCATTGGTTGGGGACAAGTTGGTAACGACAATATTCCTGCCTTTACTTGGGGTTCTGCTGGAAAATTAGAAAACTACGGTGGTGGCTATTTCCTTGGTTCTGGTTATCGTCCAACTGTTATTCCAAATCCATACGTTACTTGGGAAACTCAAGAATCTTGGAACTTTGGTCTTGACCTTAATTTCCTTAGAGATAGATTCCAGTTTGTATTTGAATATTACAACAAAGTTTCTAAGGATATGTTGATGACACAGCAATTACCAACTTATATGGGTTCTGAAGGAAATGACGCTACCAAGATTACCGCTCCAATGGGTAACTTTGGCGAGATGAAAAACTCTGGTTTTGAAATTACTATTAACACTACTAATATTGATAAAAAAGGATTTAAATGGACAACAAACTTCCAGTTTAGCCGCAACAAAAACGAACTTGTTAATTTGAGTGGCTCTGGTAACGATGCTATCCGTGGTTATGCTCAGTGGGGCAATCAAGGTGATCCAATTTGTATATCTAAAAGTGGAGAGGCTTTGTATCAGTTCTATGGTTATGTAACCGATGGTATTTATCAAGATATGGACGATTTGCTCAATTCTCCACGTCGTGAAGGTATTGCTGTTAGTCGTACTCAAGGCGTATGGATTGGCGATGTTAAGTACAAAGACCTTAACGGCGATGGCAAAATCAACACCGAGGATATGACAATCATTGGCGATCCAAACCCAGCATTCACTGGTGGTATTACCAACACATTAACATACAAAGGATTTGAATTTTCTCTCTTTATTACAGGAAGTTATGGTAATGATGTTTATAATTATACATCAATCAATCTTACTTCTATGCGTAATGCTTGGAACAACCAACTTAAATCTGTTGACGATAGGGCAAGATTATCAATTATTGACGAATCGGTAGTTTATCCGCGTACCGTTCAAGTGCCAGACAAAACTGGTGCAATGGTTGATTTGGTATGTAATTCTTGGATGGACGACCCATATAATATTAGAGTTACTGGTGGCGATGGCACTACACCTCGTGCCGCTATGGGCGATCCTAATGGAAATGCTGCTCCTACTTCTGGTACAGGTGGTTATCATTCAGACCGTTATGTAGAAGATGGTTCTTATATAAAAATTAAAAGCATTTCTTTGGGTTACAATATTCCTCAGAAATATACCAAATATGCTAAGATTAACTCTGCAAAGGTTTATGTAAGCATAAGCAACCTTTATACTTTTACCAAATATACGGGACTTGACCCAGAGGTTGGTGTGAGTCAAACAACCAACTATGTTTCGGGTGTTGACATAGGACGTTATCCTTCTCCGCGTATTTTCACGGTAGGTCTTAATCTTCAATTCTAATTAACTTTTTATATTGAATAAAATGAGTAACAAAATATTTTCAACATTAGGTTTGGGTTGCTTGGGATTGTTGCTTTCGTTTTCGTCGTGCGAGGATTTTCTCGACCGTCCCACAGAAGACAACCCTACGGCTGTGGATTTTTATCAAAGCGAAACCGAGCTTAAACAAGCCGTTAATCCGTTGTATTGTATTGCATGGTTTGATTTTCAGCGTATGTGGATTGATGCAGGAGATGTATTGGCTGGCAACTATGGCAAAGGTTCTACCAATATCTACACCACATTGAATATGTCAACAGGCTCTACAAACGACATTCTTACCAATGGTTATGGTGCTTTGAATGCTGTTGTAAGTATGGCCAACATTGCAATGACAAACATGGACGCATATTCTCCATTGGAAGAATCTATCGTTAATAAATATAAAGGTGAGGCAATGGTTATGAAAGCCATGGCTTACTTC
This sequence comes from uncultured Bacteroidales bacterium, assembly GCA_937877455.1. Lineage (GTDB taxonomy): Bacteria > Bacteroidota > Bacteroidia > Bacteroidales > UBA3824 > UBA3824. Next base: position 53,136 of record CALFIU010000176.1, on the reverse strand, counting down.
TATATGGTAAGAATTTGGGGCGAAACTCCAATTATTGATGATAATGTTAAGATAATAGGCGAAGGATTGTCTTATAGTCTTACAAAAAACACCGAAGAGGATCTTTACAAATATATCATCACGGTGTTGCAAAAAGCGGCGGAATATCTTCCTGAAGAAAACGATCCTGGTAGATTAGATAAATATTCTGCATACGGACTTTTGTCAAAGGTGTATTTATATTACGCATGTTTCAAAGGCAAAGATTCTCATTTGCTCGACCAATCTTTGTACTACGCTGGATTGGTTGAAAAATCTACTCATGGCACATTGGAGCCTATTTATGGAAAACTTTTCCGTCATGAAGGAGAAACTTCTCCCGAAAGTTTGATAACACTTCATTGGTCGCCAACTTACGACCCTTATCCATCTATTAATATCAATCATTGCGATATGGGTTGTTCTGGTCTTAACGAAACTGGTGCTTGGGGACAATGGAATTATGTAACAATCGATCTTATGAACCTTTTTGGTGTTAATTCTTTTGATGCGAATGTTAAATATGGAGAGCCTACTACTCGTCCAGATAGTTACAAAGATGCAGAATTAACTGTTGCTGCAGGATACGATGTAAGACGTGCTGCAACAATGGCTTTGTATCACGACTATATTCCTTTTTGGCAGAGAGACAAAGAAGTTTCTGCACTTGGCAAAAAAGGTTTTTATGTAACATGGAATTGTGGCAAAAAAGATTCGGAGAATAAAGTTGATGTTGATAACGGTTGGGAATGGGTGTTCCCTTCGGGTGCGGCTCCTGTAAAACAAATACATGGAAGCATTGCCGACCATATTGCTGAATACAATTGTACTCCTGACGGACAGGGTAGTTGTACTCCTATGATTCTTCTTCGTACTGCTGATGTTTACCTCTGCGCAAGTGAGGCTGCTTTTCACAAAGGAGATATGACAACAGCTAAAAAGTATATGGATATTGTTCGTAATCGCGCTGGCGTAGGAGATGAGAAATATTCTCTAAGTATGTCTTTTTACTTGGATGAACGTCGTAGAGAATTGGCTTTTGAGGGCGACAACTACTATGATTTTCGTCGTTGGGCTTATATTGACGTAGATGCTGCAAAAGCATATATCCTTGGTCAAGAACGCAACTCATACGCTTGTGGATGGTTAGGTGGCGATGGAGATATGATGGATGCATTTAAAAAGCCTACTGCTGACCTTGTTAAACCAGGCACAGATATTCAGTCAACTGTTATTCCTTCTTCTACAAGTGGTGCTTTTGGTGGTGCATTTTTGTTACCATTCCCAGATAAGGACGTTGCAGCTAATCCTAATTTGGCAGGAGAGGCGCAGCCATACGATTTTTCACAGTTAGGTTATTATGACGAAACTAAAATTTAAGAAAAATTATGATTAAAAGAGATATAAAAACCGTGTTGTTGCTACTCGTTGGCTTGGTAACAAGTTTTACATTTGTAGCGTGCGACGACGATGAAACGGATTCAAATGCCGACCCAGTGGTTAGGTATTTCCGTCCGACAGATGCCAACAAAGCAGATTCAATGATTGTAAACCTTTCGCTTGGTCAGACTGTTGCAATGATAGGTGAAAACTTGGATAATATTGTTGGTATTAAGTTTAACGATCAAGAAGTTGCACTTAATCCTTGTTACGTAACTCCCACTGCAATAATTTTCACAACACCAGTGGCAATTCCCGGTGAAGTTACCAACAAATTGTACTTTACTTGCAAAAATGGTAAAGTGGTGGAATATGCAACCGAAACTCTTCTTCCTGAGCCAAGCATTGACAATGTTAGCAAGGGTTATTTAAAAGCGGGCGATGTTGTTACAATAAAAGGTAATTACTTTATCCCAACCGAAGATACTCCAATTGAGATTACTTTGCCAGGAGGTATAACAGTTTCTCCTGATGCGTCTTCAACATATACCACTCTTACTTTCACTGTTCCTGAAGGAATAACAAAAAGCGGTTCTTTGTCGGTTGAAAGTGCTTTTGGTATAACCAATTGGCCATACGAGATTTTTGCTTATTCAGACTTACAAGAAAGCAATGTTGAGGGGCTTTTGTTTGATTTTGACGGCAAAAATGGAGCAATGGAAACTGCAAATGGTTGGCGTCCTGGCTATCCTGCTGATCCAAGTGTAGAACTTTCTGGCAAGGCTTGTTTGTTTGATAATGGTGGAGCGGAGTTGGAAGGTGATCTTACTGGAACTTGGCTTGAGGACAATATGACCTTGAACTATTGGCCAAGTGCTGATGACAATATTCTAACAAGAGTTCCTGTTAGCAATATTGAAGATTATGCTTATCAGTTGGAAATTTTTGTTGAAAATCCTTGGACTGCAATGTGTTTTGCTGTTCAACCTACAAGTTTGGATGCTGTTAGTGCAAGTAATATGCAAAATAAATACTATAATAAAGTATCTTCATACTTGTATGAGCCTTACATTTCTAATCCAGAATTTACAACAGAAGGTCAGTGGATAACTCTTACAATGCCTTTAACCGAATTTACAAGAACTATTGAAGGCAAATCCTCAGAAGGACTTAGCCCAAGCGATTTAGCGGGTCTTACAATACGTTGGGCTGGTGCTGGTTCTGGCGATTTGACAAAAGTTGCCAAAATGCAACCAAAATTGTATTTCGACAATGTTAGACTTGTAAAGAAGAAATATTAGCAATTTGTTAGAGAAAAATTTGGATTACCTTAAGAAAATTCAAATTTTTCTCTTTCATAAAAATTTTGATTTTTTACTTAAAGAATAATTATTATGTTCACAATAAGAAAAAAATATTTTGGCACGATAGCATTAATGATGCTAATGGTAGTGGCTACGGCAATTACCTCGTGCAAAGACGACGATGAGGCTTCTCAAAGTTATAATTTCTTGGAGAGTTTTGGTCCTTGTCCTGTGGCTCGTGGTGGCGAACTCACGTTTCTTGGTGCAGATTTACGAAGTGTTCAAAGCGTAGAGTTCCCTGGTGGCGAAACTGTTACTCCATCTTTCAATGGTAATGGAAAATTTACCGTTACAGTTCCAGAATCGGCACAGCCCGGTGTGTTAATTCTTCACACTTCCAATGGCGACATCAAAACCCTTACGCCAATAGATTTTACAGAGCCAGTTGTAGTATCAGACTTTTCTCCAAAAGAGCAACGTCCTGGTAATGAGGTTTCTATCAAAGGTAAATATTTGTCAAATGCAACATACATTACAATAGGAAACGTAAAAATACCTCTTCAGCCTTCAAGTACAGAACAAACTGCTACATTTGAGAAATATGTAACATCACTTACCAACGATGAGATTAAATTCATTGTTCCAGCAGAAGCCGCAACTGGCGACCTTGCCTTAGTTGATGGACAACCAGTTGTAGCAGGAACTCTCACTGTAACATTGCCAACGTTTACTTCTTGGAGCAAAAGTGAAGGCTTATTGCCAGGTTCTGACGAAGTTGTTATCAATGGTACTGACCTCGATTTGATTTCCAAGGTTACATTTGCTAATGGTACTGTCGTTGAAAGCGATGATATAAAAAACTCTGTTAAAAAATCGTCTGTTAATTCTATATCGTTTGTTTTGCCTCTTACAGCAGGTGATGGTGCAGTAACATTGACAACTATATCAGGTATTGACGTTGAGGCTGGCAGTATTTCTGTTGTTAAACCAGAAGTTACTTCATTTGGCTCTGACAATGAATATCCTTATTGCGATGATTTACTGTTTATTAAAGGAACAAATCTTCAGCTTATTAAAGAGGTAATTGTTGCTAACAAGGCAGACAACGTACAAACAGTTTCTACCTTTACTTCCGCTTCTGAAACAGAAATTCAGTTTGCTGTTCCCGAAGGTACAGGTTCTTCAATGGTTTGGAACAATGACAAGCAAGCTAATGTTCCCAATGGTGAACTTTATATCATTACTCAAAGTGGCAAACGTATCCAAGTATCAACCGAAGAAAATAAACTTCAAATTGGTTGGGCAAATATAGGTAGTGCAGATAATTATTCAATTACTGCTGGAGATAAAGTTGTTATGACCAATTGTACTAACACAGCCTACATGACCAAAATAGAGGCTGATGGTTTGGAAGTTGAGTTTACAAAAGATTCAAAAAATTCATATTCGTTTGTATGGCCACTCACAAAGCCAGGTAGCAACTTGATTTTAAAAGTATATTATAGCAACGGTGATGAAAATAGCAACGAATGGGGTGATAAATTCCAGGTTGCTGCATCGACATTACCATACGTTTTAGTTGCTCCTACAGAGAAAATTGCTCAAGGTGGAACTATAATATTGCAAGGTGGTAATTTTGATAAGATTACTAAAATCACATGTGGAACTGTTGAACTTAATGATTTTACCTCAAGTGCTGATGGTACAAAATTGTATATTGAAGTTCCGCTTACATTTAAAGCCACTGTTTCAGCGTTGGATTTGATAATTGATGATACTCATAAAAGTCAGACTCCGCTTTTGACTATAGGTGATCCTGAAGTTGTCTTGTGGGAAGGCTCTTGGGAGAAAACAAATGACTGGAATGGTTTTGAGGGTTTGTCTTGGGGGAATATTCCTGCCGCTTTCAAGAATATCCATGTAGGTGATGAGTTTAGGGTATATGCCGAAAATAACGGTAACTGGATTCAATGTGGTTTCCGTTTGGCAGATGGCTGGGCGGATAAGTTCTCCGATGGCACAGACTGCCAGATGCAGCAAGACCAACTTTCCGCCGATGGCTATTTCTCGTGGACAATCACGCAGCAGATGCTTGATGAATGGAAAGTTGATACAAACGGAATCATCATTTATTTTAACGGTGACAATTACTTGTTGAAGAAGATAACTTACATTGCAAAATAATCTTAACTTTTAAACTTTTATTATCCCTCTGTTGATTTTTTTTCGGCAGAGGGATTTTTTTATGTAGGGGGTGGGGAAAATGTTATTGTCAACTTCAAAGTTACAGAAAATTATTGACATCGAGAGTTTGATGTTTGAGCTTAGGGTTGGTTAATGATATTTACAAATTTTTTTAAAAAAAGGTTCATTGGAGAGTTGATTGAGTAGTGTGTTTGTCTATTATTCCCCCGAAAAAGTGTAATTTTTTTGTATTATTCCCCCGAAAAAGTGTAATTTTGCAATTGTTGTTAATGTAAAAATATAATGAAACGTCTTATTTACAATGACTTAGTAAAATGGAAAAACAATCCAGCTCGCAAACCTCTTATTTTGTTGGGTGCAAGGCAAGTTGGGAAGACCTATATTCTCAAAGAATTTGGTGCAAAAGAGTTTAAAAATTTTGTGTATGTCAATTGTCATCTAAACGAGTTCACCAACAACTTGTTTCACAATTTGATGGTAGGACGAATAATTACAGAGATAGAAAGGTTTTATGATGTAAAGGTTGTTATAGGCGAAACTCTGTTGGTGTTTGACGAGATTCAAGAAGCATATAATGGAATTGCATCATTAAAATATTTTTGCGAAGATATGCCTAACCTTCATGTTGTGGCAGCTGGTTCTCTGTTGGGTATTTCGCTCCGTAGTGGAGAGTCGTATCCTGTAGGCAAGGTAGAAACAATGAAGATGTATCCAATGAGTTTTTCTGAGTTTCTTATGGCAAAAGGTCGTCATGGACTTGTTGAAGTTGTCAACGGTTTGGTGTGGGATTCTATGAAATTGATGAATGATAATTTAACAGAACTTCTTCGCCAATACTATTTTACTGGCGGTATGCCAGAAGCAGTGAAAACTTATATTATAACCAACGACATTGTCGCTGTTAGAAAGGTACAACAGGAAATACTTGATGCATACGAACGCGATTTTGCTAAGCATACTAAAACTCAATCTGAAAATATACGTCGTGTTTGGAATAATATTCCTGTCCAGTTGGCGAGGGAAAACAAGAAATTTATTTTTAGAGCAGTTAGCAAAGGAGCGAGGGCTACTACGTATGAGGAGGCTATCCAATGGCTTGTTGATGCAGGGTTGGTTTATAAGGTGGAACGTGTTCGCGATGTGTCAATGCCGCTTAAATTTTATGTTGATTCGTCTGCTTTTAAACTTTTTATGCTCGATTGTGGTTTGCTTGCGTGTATGTCGGAAGCAAATCCAAATGCTATGTTGTTGGGTTCTAATGCTTTTGTAGAGTATAAAGGCGCATTTACAGAAAATTATGTTCTTCAACAATTGAAGGTTTCGGGGCATCATGCAGTCTATTATTTTTCAAAAGAGAAGTCTACTATGGAGATAGATTTCTTGTATCAAACTTTAGAGCGTATTGTTCCTGTAGAAGTAAAAGCTGAACAAAACGTTAAAAGTAAATCGTTGTCAACGTTTGTTAATTATGAGTTTAAAGATAAGGGATTCAAGGCTGTTCGGTTGTCAATGCTCCCGTATATCGACCAAGGCTGGATGGAGAATGTGCCGCTATATGCGGTGGAGAGTTTCGCAAAGTGCGGATGCTGATTTTAATCCTGTGCTTTTTTTTATAGACAAAAAAAATCCACTTTTTTAGCGGATTTTGTAGCGAGTCGCAGGATTGAACTGCGGACCTCATGATTATGAATCATGCGCTCTAACCAGCTGAGCTAACTCGCCATTTTTTTTATGACGGTGCAAAGGTAGCTGTTTTTTTTATATATCCAAATTTTTTTACAAAAAAAATATATTTTTTTTACAACTTATTGATTGTTTGGCTGTTGTTAACGCAATTCGTAATATTTACCCGGTAATGGTTTTATTAATCCTTGAAATTCTAAGGTAAGTAGCAACGACGATAGTTCAGACATGGGGGTTTGTGTTGCTGCCGATATGCTATCTATAAAGGCAGGTGTGTTTTGCGAAATAAAGTTAACTATTTTGTTTTCTTTTTCCGACAAGTTTAACAATGTAAGTGCTGTTTGTTCAGGTTGCTTGGGTTTTCCACTCCAACCCATTGCTAAAATTAAGTCTTGTGCCGATGTTATCAAACCTGCTTTTTGGTCGCGAATTAGAGCGTTGCAACCAGCATAGTTTTTGTCGGTTGCACGTCCAGGAAAAGCAAATACGTTTTTACGGTATGTTAATGATTGTGAAGCAGTTATAAGTGCTCCGCCTTGATTTTTGCTTTGGGCAACTATTAAGGCATCGCAAATGCCTGCTACAATACGATTTCTTCTTGGAAAATTTATTTTTGATACTAGGTGACCGTAGTAAAATTCTGTAAGTAAAACACCACCACCATTGGCAATTTGTGCTGCTAAGGTGCGATTTGCTGCTGGGTAAATTGTATTAAATCCGTGTCCGAGTACGGCAGCGGTTGGTATTCCAAATTTTATTGATGCTTGGTGGGCGTATGTGTCGGCACCAGCAGCAAGTCCACTTACAATTACAATGTTGATGTTGTTGTTTTTAAGGTCTTCTACAAGGTTGAAAATATTGTCGCGACATTCTCCATCTGCTGCTCTTGTGCCAACAACGCCTACGGTGTGTGATGTTTGAAGGTTGGCATTACCACGCATGTAAAGAATTGGTGGCGCATCGTCGCAAATTGATAATTTTTGTGGAAAATCGTCATCGGTGTAATAAACCGCCGATATTTTATATTTTTCCATTATTTCCATTTGCTTTTGGGCTTTGACTACAAAATTTTGAGAAGTGAAGTTCTCTGCCGCTTTTTTTGAAAACTTTTCTATTTCTTTTTGTGATTCGTTAAGGTTTTCAAAAACATTGCGTTCTGTTTTCATTGCCGCAAGTAATTTTTTTATTCCTGCGCTACCAATGCCAGGAATCATTGTTATTGCTATTTTGTAGGTGGTGTTTGGGTCGTTTAAATTCATTTTGTACTCTTTGCCGTAAAATTGGCTATGTTTGTGGCTTATAAAAAACGGAAAACACGGAGTTTAATTTTTACTTCACGACAATTAAATCCGTGTTTTCTGAAAAATATTGTTAAAATATTTTGTACATTTTAACCACTTGACTTTTAATTTTGTTTTATAAAATTTTTGCAAGCGTCTTTGTGTACCATTATTGCGGTGGTTTTTGCTTTTACAAAAGCTTCTGATACGTAAATGTATCCTTGCAAGGAGTTATATTTTCCCCATGAGTTTTTAACTATATAAAATTTGTTGCCTTTTTGGTCGTTTGCCGTTCCAATTATTTGCATACCGTGGTCGTCGGTGGTGTTGCGATTATCAAAATCGGCTTGTCTTGATTCTTGTGTTACCGAAATTTCCAATCCAGGTGACGATAGATTTTTTGCCTTTTCCAATTGTTTTTCAACAGGCAATTTCTTAAAGTCGGCAATTTGTTTTGGTGTCATTCCAGCGGTTGAAATGCCAGGCATTGTGGCGTATGTGCCAAAATAGCTAAATCCTTTTTCGCTTATATCTGAACCCCATGCAACGGTATGTCCCATGGCTAATGCTGTGTCTATCACTGCAATCATTTCGTCTATTGGTAAGTTGTAAAACATGCCCCATCTCCAGTTGTCGGGTATTTCAAGCGCAAAATATTCGTAAAATGGGTGATGATTAAACGATGTTACTTGTATATAGTCGTCGGGATTGAGTTTTACAACTTCCTTTGCAAACGATTCGGGTGTGTATGTTTTACCATCGTATTCAAATTTTTCGGGTATTTTGCCCAAGTATTCATCAAGAATTTTTGCCACTTGAAGTTTCCATGTGGGGCTTATGAATTTGTTTTCATCGTTAGCGAGGCTATCCACAAGATATGTGAGTTTAGACTCAAGATTTGTGTGGTTTATGCTTTTTTTGCCTTCCTGTAAGTTTGGAAACGCCGATTCTGGCATCATTCCATAATGTTTGAGTACGTAAGTGTTGTCGCCGAATAAGCCGCCTTGACTAAAATTGTTGTTGCCATGCATTCTTATTTTTTTTTCTGCTTTGTCCATATAACTATGCCATACCACAAACATTTCTGAAAGGTTTGGAATGTCTTGTGCACCGTAAAAAGCCATTTCTGATTCAAAAAACGATAAGGTAGAAAAGCACCAACATGTGCCAGAGTTGCCTTGATTTTGCACTTCTGGACATGTAATTCTATTTATTTCGGTAAATTTAAACCCTTGTTGTGCACTTATGTTTAACGAAATAGTAGTTAGTGCGGCTAAAAGTATTGATTTATTTGTTTTCATGTTAATTGGTTTTGTTTTTAAACTCAATTTTTGCCAATTCTTGATTAGCCTTTTCTATTTTTTGACCAAGAGATTTCTTGAATTCTTCAGTTTTACGTGCAATTTCTTTGTCGGTAAGAGCCAATATTTGTGTGGCCAAAATTGCTGAATTTTTTGCAGCGTTAATACCAACTGTTGCTACAGGTATGCCAGGAGGCATTTGTATTATTGACAAAATGCTGTCCCAACCATCCATACTCATTCCTGCTTTTATTGGTACACCAATTACAGGAAGGTTTGTAGATGCCGCTATTACACCAGGCAAATGAGCAGCACCTCCAGCAGCCGCAATTATAACTTTTATGCCACGTGCAGCGGCATTTTTGGCAAAATCGGCAACGAGATCTGGTGTACGATGAGCCGATAATGCGTTGATTTCAAATGGAATATCCATTTCGTCGAGATGTTTGGCAGCAGCCTCCATTACAGGATAATCCGATGTGCTGCCCATGATGATACTTACCAATGGTGTCATGTTTTTTTGTTTTTTATCAATAATATTTTTGCCGTTTGGCTAATTTTTTTAAAATTTGCCGTATTAAATTTCAATATAGTATGGAAACAATAACCGTCAAAGATAAAAAATTTAAATTGAGTATCGATAGTCTTACGATACAAAATTCGATAAAAAAAATTGCTGAGCGTATCAATGCCGATTATGCTGGCAAAGATATATTTTTTATCGGGGTTTTAAACGGCTCATTTATGTTTGCTGCCGATTTGATTAAAAATATTACTTGCGATTGTACAATAAGTTTCACAAAACTTGCAAGTTACGAGGGTACAAAATCAACAGGAAAAATTAAAGAACTTATTGGCTTAAAAGAAAATATCGAAGGCAAGCATGTTGTTATTATCGAGGATATTGTTGACACTGGTTTTACTATGAAATCTGTTTTGGCACAGCTTAGTGAAAAAAATCCTGCCGATATTAAGATTGCTACGCTATTGTTTAAGCCACAATCATTTAAAGAAGACTACAAAGTAGATTATGTATGTTTAGAAATTCCTAACGATTTTATTGTTGGATATGGGTTGGATTACAATGGTTTTGGACGTAATCTTAACAGCATTTATTCAGTTGTAAATAATTAAAATAAAAATAGAACACAAAATGTTAAACATCGCAATTTTTGGTGCGCCAGGCGTAGGTAAAGGAACGCAATCGGCTTTGATTGTAGAAAAATACAATCTTGTACATATTTCCACGGGCGATATTCTCCGTGAAGAAACTTCCAACAATACAGAACTCGGTTTACAAGCTAAGGCTTTTATGGAAAAAGGTCAACTTGTTCCAGATCAACTTATTATCAATATGTTGGAAAAGAAAATCGACGAAAACAAAAACGCTGCTGGCGTTATTTATGATGGTTTTCCTCGCACTGTAAAACAAGCTGAGGCATTGGATGCAATGCTTGAGAAAAAAGGAATGAAGTTGTCGTGTATGCTTTATCTTGATGCTGATCACGATACTTTGGTTGAGCGTTTGCTTAATAGAGGCAAAGATTCGGGACGTGCCGACGATTCTGACAAGAATGTTATTGAAAACAGAATTAAGGTTTACAACGAGAGTACTTTGCCAGTGGCTGGTTACTACGAAAATCAAGGTAAATCGGTGAAAATAAATGGTATTGGTGAAATTAATGATATTTTCAACACCATTTGTCAAGCCATCGACAAAGTTAAATAATATTCGATTTTAAAGGTTGTCTAAAAAAATTTTAGACAGCCTTTTTTAGTTTTTTGTGATTTTTTGTGGACGTTTATTTTGTTGTTATTTCAATGTCTGAAAGCGTTTCTACGTATCCAAGTTTGTTGTTTATTTGGTAGGTGAAGTAACCGGGAATTTGGTATTTCCCAGTTTTCAAGGTATCTTGCACTTTTACGCTAAATTTTAAAACTACATTTTCACGGTTTATAGGTAGTTTGTACCATTGAAATAAAACTTTATTTTTTTCAAAATAAAAATTAGCGTTGTCGGAGCCACCATTGATTTCTTGCGCAGTAAATCCCTCAGGTAGTTGTTGGCAATATTGTGCAAAACAACTCAAATCGCATTTTGATATGTTTACCGTTACAACAAATTCTTCGCCTTGTTTTACCAAATTTTGAGCTATACTATTAGCAGTTATGGTTTGTGCATCAATATTTGTTACAATGCAAACTATTGAAAATAAAACTGTTAAAATTTTTTTCATGGTTTTATAGTTTTTATTGGGCAAATATAAACTTTTTTTTAGTTTTTTTGCAATATTGCATTTCTTTTTTTATATCTAATTTATAAAAACAATTCAGCACATTAGCGATATTATTCGTAATGTGCTGAATTGAAAAATATCAATATTTTCTTTCTTTATCTATCGCGAAACATTAGTGTTATGTTTCCGTTTTTTGTATATGTTTCGCCATTAATAAATGTGTATATTGCGTTGTAAACATATACGCCTTTGGGTTGTTTTTCGCCTTTGTAATAACCGTCCCAACCAATTGTTATGTCGTTGGTTTTAAAAATTTCTTGTCCTTTTCTGTTGTATATTGTTAGTTGATATTTGTCTATTTTGTTATAGTCGCCTCTTGGATAAAATACCTCTGCATTTCGGCTATTGTAGTTGTATATTCCGTTGCAAGAGCCAGACGGTGAGGCATTTAGTGCATTTGGAAACAAAAGCGTATATTCGGGGTCGCATACTGTTATTGTTTTGGATATTGTATCGCTGTTATTTTTATTTTTTACAATCATGCTTACTTGATAGTTGCCAGCTTTTTTGTAGGCGTGTCGTGTTTTTGTGCCACTTGCAAAAGTGCCATCACCAAACAACCAACTTACGTTGTCGTATTCATCAAGTCCTTCGCCGCTAAAAATGGCAGGAAATTCTGTTTGAACCTTTGAGTGAACTATTGTTTTCTGTTTTTTTTGCGTTTGGTGTGTTGTTTGGTCTATTTTTGATTCTTTTTTTGTTTCTTGGTTTTGTTCTTGGTTATCAGTTTTTGGGGTTGTAGAAACTACTATTGCAGAGATTGTTTGTGCGGTATTTTTTTTCTCTGCAATATTTTCGTTGTTTATGTCAACATTTTTTTGTTCATTATTTTGTGTTGAAATAATGGTTTCGTTTTGTTGATGTGCAAACGCTTTGTAGTCTTCGGCTCTACTAAAATCGTTGTTTTGTTGAACTTTTTTGGTTTGTGTTACTTCTGCTACGCTTTGTTTAGGTGTGTCTATTGCTATGGTCTGGTTATTTGATGTGGCTACGTTTGATACAATAAACCCAGCTCCAACCATAATTGCGGCTAAATAATAAATATTAAACCTTGTTGGGTTAAATTTTAAAAAGTTATACCATCGTAACTTTTTACTTATAACTTGCCATGCGCTGTTTGGTGGTTTTGGAGAAAAATCGTCAAACGCATTTTTAAACAAATCTTCGGGACTACTCATATTCTTTGCCTCCGTTTTTTTTAAGATTTTCCAACTCTTTTATTATATATTTTCTTGCTCTAAGAAATTGAGTTTTGCTTGTATTTATGTCAATACCAAGCATTTCTGCAATTTCGCGATGTTTAAATCCTTCCACGGCATAGAGGTTGAAAACCATTTTGTAGCCTTGTGGCATGTGGTTTATTATCGACAATAATTCGTCTCTTGTAAAATCTGCCGAATCGAAATTTACGTCTTCTGCTGGCAAATCGTACATTTCGTCTATGTCGTAATGGAAACGATGTTTTAAGTTTTTGTGATAATTTGTTATGGCGGTGTTTATTGCAATGCGTTTCATCCAGCCTTCAAAAGAACCTGTGCCGTTGTATTCTTTTAGGTTGAGCATTATTTTTAAAAATGCCTCTTGCAATACGTCTTCGGCTTCTGTTTGGTCTTGGCTATAGCGAAGGCATAGTCCATATAGTTTGGCCGAATACGTGTTGTACAATTGCTTTTGGGCGGCTAAGTTGCCGTTGATGCATTGCTTTATCAAATCTTCTTGCCCGTTCATAACTTTTTATCTCTTGATAGACTTTTTAAAAGATAGTTTGGTTGCTTTTAGGAGATGTTTTTTTTAATTTATAGGTAGTTGTTGTGCTTTTATGGGTCTATTGAGGAATATTTGTGCGGTTTTGTTGAATGTTTCGGGGTTTTCTGATGTGTAAAATATGGTTGTCCCGTTTTTTGTGAGTATAGAGTCTATTTCATTGTGGCGTATGAGATAGTCGTTAAGGCTTTGAGCCACTATTGAGTTTTGGTTAACAAGAGTTATTTCTTTGGGTAGATACTTTTTTATTTTTTTTTCGAGCAATGGATAATGAGTGCATCCCATAACAATAGTGTCTATTTGATGGTTTTGAGCAAGCAATTTTTCTATGTCGCGTTTTATAAATGCGTCGGTGCCATCAAAATCTGCGTCGCCGTTTTCAACAATGGCTGCCCACATGGGGCATGCTTGTTGAAAAACTTCTATTTCTGGGTGCAGTTTTTTTATTTCTAATGGGTAGGAGTTGGAATTAATTGTTCCAGTTGTGCCGAGTATTCCAATTTTTTTTGTTTTTGTGTATTTGGCAATTTCTTCTGCTGTCGGGCGAATTATCCCTAATACTCTGTTTTGAGGGTTTAAGTAAGGAAGGTCTTTTTGTTGTATTGTGCGTAATGCTTTGGCTGATGCAGTGTTACACGCCAACACTACAAGAGGACATCCCTTAGAAAATAGTTTTTTTACGGCTTGTAGAGTGTAGTTGTAAACGGTTTCATACGATCGCGAACCATAAGGCGCGCGAGCGTTGTCGCCGAGATATATGTAATCGTAGGCGGGCATTTGTTCCCAAAATTTTTTTAGGATTGTTAGCCCGCCAAATCCGCTGTCAAAAACTCCTATTGCAGTTGTCATTATTGCGGTATAAAATTTTGATTACCAACTTTTTTTGCGTTGTTTTTTTTCTTTTTTGAAGAAATCCTGCTTGCCGAAATCGCGTTTGCTAAATCCGCGTTTTGGAAAATCTTTTTCTTTTTTGTTTCTACGCCCATCTTTGTTGTGTGGTTTTTCTTCTTTTGATGGTTGAGAGGCTATTTCCACCGATACAATTTGACCGTCAAATAGGGAGTCGTTCATGGCATCTACAACTTCTTTGGCGTGTGGTTCGTCAACCTCAAAGAACGAGAAGTTGCGCATAATGTCTATTGCACCAATGTAAACATCGCGGTTGTCAACAATTCGATTAATAAATCCCATTAATTTTTTTGGAGCAATATTGTCACGGCTACCAAGGTTGATAAATAATCTTGTACATTTTGTTTTACCGTGGCGATGTCCTCCTTCTTTGCTTTCGCGCGAGGGTTTTTCTTTTTCGTCTATGTTGATGTCTTTAGCGTTGCGGTAATAGTCGAGAAATCGGTTAAACTCTAACGAAAGGAATTTTTTTATTATTTCGTCTCTGCTCATGTCGCCGAGTTTTTCTGCTATTTGTTTGTTGAAACTTTCTATTTGCGATTGGTCAATTTCTACGCTACGCATTTTGTCGATGAGGTTGAGCAGTTGAATTTCGCATATTTCTCTACCGTTTGGAACTGTTTTTTGTACAAAGCGTTTTTTACAAAGTCGCTCAATATCTTTCATTTTGCCTTTTTCGCGTAGGTGTAATATTGATATTGAAATGCCTGATTTCCCAGCTCTTCCTGTACGTCCACTACGGTGTATGTACACTTCGGGGTCGTCTGGAAGGTTATAGTTAATTACATGGCTTAGGTCGTTTACATCAAGTCCGCGCGCTGCAACGTCTGTGGCAACAAGTATTTGAAGGTGTTTTGATCTAAAACGTTGCATAACATTGTCGCGTTGAGCTTGCGAGAGGTCGCCGTGTAGTGCGTCAGCATTGTATCCATCACTCATTAGTTTGTCTGCCACTTCTTTACATTCCATTCTTGTTCGGCAAAAAACAATTGCGTAAATGTCTGGATTAACATCGGCAATGCGTTTGAGAGCTTCGTAACGGTCTTTTGCTTTTACCATAAAATATTGATGTTCAACGTTTTCTGCTGCAATATTTTTTTGTGCTACGGCAATTTCTTTGTAGTCGCGCATGTAGTTTTGTGCCATGCGTTCTATGTCGGCAGGCATTGTTGCCGAAAATAGCAAAGTTCGTTTTTCTTCTGGTGTTTGTGCAAAAATAGTATCAAGGTCGTCTTTAAAACCCATCGACAACATTTCATCGGCTTCGTCAAGAACAAGCCAATTTATGTTGTTAAGTTTTAATACTTTGCGTTCCATTAGGTCTATTGCACGTCCTGGCGTTGCCACAACTATTTGAGCTTTCTTTTTCAATTGTTTTATCTGCGGTTCAATGCTTGCACCTCCATATACTGGCACTATTGAAATTTCAGACATTAATTTAGAAAAATTTTGTAAATCGCCAGTAATTTGTAGACAAAGTTCGCGAGTTGGGCATAGAACGAGGGCTTGGGTATCTTTGTTGTTGCCATTTATAAATTGGAGAACTGGCAGTCCGAATGCTGCTGTTTTTCCTGTTCCCGTTTGGGCAAGGGCAATGAGATCTCCTGGATTGTTAAGTATAAACGGAATTGTTTGTTCTTGAATGGGTGTTAGATTTGTAAATCCCATTGTTTCAACGGCTTGCTTTATTTGCCGTTTGAGGTCTGTTTCTTCAAAAGTCATTTTATTAGCCTTATATTTTACGAAACATTCCCCAACTGCCATATAATTGCATTTTTTGCAAAAAAAAACTATTTTTGCGCCGTCCTCAATTTTGGGGTGTGTTCCGCGTTGTTTTTTAAGCAACAAAATTATTGGTTTTTTTAAGTTTTAATGTTAAAAAAAAAATATGTTTGCATTAATATAAAAAAAACATGGCAAAAAAATTAACAAAAGAAAGGATTAAGAGTATTGTAGAGCGGATTGTAAAACTTATCTTTAAAGACATGTGGTTTTCTGAAACCACGGGTGTTATCCATATCTTGAAAATTGTTTATATCGCAGTTCGTGGTTTTATAAAAGATGGTTTGGCGGTGCGGGCATCTGCTCTTACTTTTTATACATTGTTGTCTATAGTTCCAGTTTTGGCACTTGGTTTTGCAATAGCAAAGGGTTTTGGTCTTGATGAGCGACTTTCTGAATTTATTCGTAGCAGTTTGTCGAATCAGAAAGAAGTTGCCGATTATCTTATGCAGTTTTCTACGGGAATGTTAGAAAATGCTAAGGGAGGTCTTATCGCAGGTATTGGTATTATAATGTTGTTGTATTCGGTTTTTAAACTGCTCAATAATATAGAGGAAGCCTTTAATTTTATGTGGCATATCAAGGATTCGAGGTCTATGTTGCGCAAAGTTACCGATTACGTTTCTATTATGATTTTTGCTCCAATTTTGTTGCTTATTTCTATAAGTGCAAATGTGTTTATAACCACTATGTTACAAAATGTTCTCACGGGTTATTTAACGCCTATTTTAAAATTGGTAATTAAACTCATTCCTTTTTTTGTGTTGTGGATTGTTTTTACGCTTGTATATTTAATAATGCCAAATACAAAAGTAAATTTTTTTCCAGCACTGGTGTCGGGAGTAATAACAGGTACAGTGTTTGAACTTGTTCAGTGGGGTTATTTTTCATTGCAGGTTGGAGCAAGCAAAGCGGGTGCAATATACGGAAGTTTTGCCGCGCTTCCTCTGTTTTTAACATGGATGCAGATAGCTTGGACTATTGTACTTGTTGGGTGCGAGATTTGTTATTCTATTCAAAATGTCAACAAATATAGTATGGACAATGAGCAGATAAGCCATAAAACCGAAAAATTACTTTCTATGCTTGTTATGATGCATATAACCAAGGAATTTGCAGCAGAAAAAAAACTCGACGACCGTGCTTGGGCCGACAAATTGGAGATTTCTACTAAGATGTTCAACCGTATTTGTGCGCGACTTTGCGACGTTGGGCTGCTTGCAGAACTTAAAGAAGGTGAAAGTGAAACTCGTTTTTTTATTCCTGCGATGGATATAAACCAAATAACTGCCAATGTTGTGTGTAGCAGAATAGAAAATTTTGTACCTGTTAATCAAAATCCTTATGCCAACAATATTGCTTTTAAGATAAAGGAATTTTTTAAAATAAATGATTTTGAGCGCATAGAAAATTTTAAGATTCCAAAATCAAAAGAACTTCAGCGCGTGGTTAAAGAATGGGACGAAATAGAAAAACATGGAACAGATAATTTTGGTAACATGCTTTTAAAAGATTTGTAGTTTAATGGAAAAATTGATAGAAATTGTTGATGGAATACCATCGGTTTATGGGTTGGAATGGAATAATGCCATAAATCTTACTATTAATAAAGGTGAAAATCCATCAATTGTAGGTTTAAATAATGCAGGAAAAACTCTTTTGGCAGAAATTTTTTCAAGTAGAGTTGCTTTAAGGCAAGGAAGTATTAGTTTTTCGTTTCTACCAAAAGGTGTAAGTTATAAAAAAAATGCAGTGGTTAGAGCCAGTTTTGAGTCGGCTTATCTGCTTGCCGATTACAATTCAATGTATTATTCGCAGCGTTTTTCTGCCAGCGAAAACGATTTGTCGCCAACTGTAAAACATATTTTAGACGATATGGAGGGCGAACAAGAAACTAAAAAAAAATGGATAAGCAAGTTAAGACTCGAAAATCTATTTGACAAGCATCTTATAATGCTATCATCTGGTGAGTTGAGACGGTTTCTTATTGCAACTATTTTAATAAAAAAGCCTAATCTTATAATTTTTGACAATCCATTTATTGGTTTAGACGCTCAAATGCGAGCCGAACTTGATTTGCTTTTTAAAGAGATTGCACATTTTCAAAATATGATTTTTGTTGTGCCATCGGTATCTGAAATACCAAGTGTATCAAAATCTGTTGTTTTTGTTAATGATTATTGTGTAGTAGGAAAATACGATAAAGAATGTTTTGTTGGTAAAGAAAATATTTTAAATACAACAGATTGTCAACCTATAAATATAGATTTTCTTGAACCAGAGCATCAGAATCTTAGAGAGTTTGAAAATGTAGCCGTGTTAAAAAATATAACCATAAAATACCCTAATCGCACATTGTTTGAAAATTTCAATTGGACAATACGCCGTGGCGAAAAATGGGTATTGCAAGGAGCAAATGGCAGTGGCAAATCAACTTTACTTAGCCTTATAACTGCCGATAATCCAAGAGCTTATGCTATGGATATTACGCTTTTTGATATTCCGCGTGGTTCTGGCGAAAGCATTTGGGATATAAAAAAACGTATTGGATATATTTCGCCAGAAATGCATCTGTTTTTTCGTGAAAATCAAACTTGCGAAAAAATAGTAGCATCAGGTTTATACGATACACAAGGGCTTTTTAGAAAGTGTAGTGAGCAACAATTGGAAAAGGCTCGTAAAATGCTCGCACTTTTCAATATAGAACATCTTGCACAAAAATCGTTTTTAAAAATTTCTGATGGTATGCAGCGATTGGTGTTATTGGCACGAACGATGATAAAAAATCCCGATTTGCTTATTCTCGATGAGCCTTTACATGGGCTTGACGATCAAAATCGTAGTTTGGCTGCTGGTGTAATAACGCGTTTTTGCGCCCAACCGCAGAAAACGCTTGTTTTTGTTACCCACAATACCGATGAAATACCCAATTGTATGACTAATAAACTTAAACTTTAAATAAAAATGAAAAACAAAATTATTTTAGCTATTTTTATAGTTTTCTTAACTATTACAAATCTAAATGCACAAAACAAACTACGTGTATCAATCCTTGGCGATTCATATTCAACGTTTGAAAATTATATTCCACAAGGCAATGAACCGTGGTATTTTCAAAAACTTGACACTAATCGTACTGATGTATGTAATGTAAGGCATACTTGGTGGTGGCAGATGTTAACAAATGGTGGTTTTTTGTTAGAAAAAAATGATTCTTATAGCGGTGCAACAATTTCTTATACAGGGTATAACGACGAGGATTATTCACCACGCTCGTTTATAACCCGTTTGCCCCGCCTTGGTAGCCCTGATATTATTATAATTTTTGGAGGTACCAACGATAGTTGGGCGGATGCTAAGGTTGGTAATTATCAATACGAAAATTTTACTCGTGGCGATATGTTTTTTTATCGTCCAGCACTTGCAAGACTTTTAGACGAGGCGCAAGGTAGATACCCTAACGTTAAAATTTATTTTGTTATTAATAGTGAATTGCGTCAGGATATTGTAGAATCAACACAAACTATTTGTAAACACTATGGTATAAAATACATTCAGTTGAAAAATATCGACAAACATTGGGGACATCCAACTATTAGCGGAATGAAATCAATTGCAAATCAGATACTTGATTTTATAAAAAAAGATTAATAAACTACATTAAAATTCTCCACATTGCAAGTTTTTTTATAACAATGCTATGTGGGGAATTTTTATGTTAACTAATTTGGTTAATATTCAATTTTGTCGATTTTATTGTTCCAAATGTTAAACACTTGTGCACCCTCTTTTTCCATAAGGAGAATAGAAGGTATGCTTCTTGTAGCAGGGTCTATGTTGATTTCTTTGTAAATAAAATCATCGTCAAAACCGCCTGAGGCAGCGTCTTTTCGTCCAGCAGCGTAATAAATTTTTGATATATGAGCCCAATATATCGCACCAAGGCACATAGGACATGGTTCGCATGATGTGTATATTTCGCACCCGTCGAGCATAAAAGTTCCGAGTTTTTGGCATGTTTGCCTTATGGCATTAACTTCAGCGTGGGCTGTTGGATCGTTGTTTTTGGTTACGGAGTTGGATGCCGATCCTATTATTTTACCGTCTTTAACAATTACAGCTCCAAAAGGCCCGCCTCCATTTTCAATGCTTTTTTGGGCAATGTTTATTGCTTCGACCATAAAAAATTTATCCATATTTTTTTATTTTTTTATTAACTTTGCAAATATAAATAAAAAAATGTATTTAATCGACACACATACACATCTTTTTGATGAGGCTTTCGACGTAGATAGAAACGTTGTGGTACAAAATGCTTTGGATGCAGGAGTAGAAAAGATGATACTTCCCTGTGTTAATCCACAGTCTTTGTCGCGTATTGACGATATGCTTGCTCTTTGGTCTAACAATTGTTTTGCTACAGCAGGCTTACATCCTGAAGATATTGGCGAAGATTATAAGGGTCAAATCAATGAAATATTTGGCTATAAGTTTAGAAAGCCTATTGTTGCAGTTGGAGAAATTGGAATAGACTTATATTGGCGGCAAGATAATGTTAATTTGCAGATAGAAGTGTTTGAATATCAACTTAAAAAAGCTGTTGAAATGCAATTGCCAGTTATAATTCATTGCCGAAACGCTTATAACGAGATTTTTGAGGTTTTGGAAAAATTTGATATTACAAAACTTTCAGGTGTTTTTCATTGTTTTAGTGGTAATGCGGAAGATGCAAGGCGAATTATAGAATACAAGTCGTTTATGTTTGGTATTGGAGGCGTTGTAACGTTTAAAAAATCGGGAGCAGAAATAGCGGATATTGTATCAAACGTTTTGCCGATAGAAAAAATAGTTTTGGAAACAGATTCTCCATACCTTGCACCAACGCCAAACCGTGGCAAACGTAACGAAAGCGCGTTTGTAAAGATTACTGCGCAAAAAATAGCGGAATTAAAGCAATTGTCATTAGAAAAAATTATAGAAATCACAACGGCAAACGCATGTAGGTTGTTTAAAATTGATTAATTTTGCTGTTAAAATTAAAGGGTTATATTATGGCAACATTTCTTTTTGACGAAATAATTTTTGGTCCTATACATAGTCGTAGGCTTGGCAACTCTTTGGGTGTTAATCTTTTGCCACAGGATAAAAAATATTGCAATTTTAATTGTGTGTATTGTGAATGTGGAAACAACCGTCAGGGTGGGCAGATAAATTTGCCTACTCGTGATTGTGTAGCTTATGCCCTTGAAAAAAAATTAGAACAACTAAAAAAAGATGGTGGAGTAGTTGATTCTATAACATTTGCTGGCAATGGTGAGCCAACTATTCATCCAGATTTCGTAGGCATTATAGACGATACTTTAAAATTTCGAGATGTTTATTTTCCTAAGGCAAAGGTGTCGGTGCTTTCTAATGCAACAATGATTAATCGCACAAAAATTGTTGATGCATTGAAAAAGGTTGACATGAATATTTTAAAATTAGATTCGGTTATATCGCTGACAGCCAAGTATATAAATCGTCCAACTGTAGATTATTCTGTAGAAAAAACAGTTGCTTTGTTAGAAAAATTTAATGGCGATTTTATTCTGCAAACAATGTTTTTGAGTGGTTGGGTTGGTGGCATTGAAATAAATAATATGTCAGACGAAGAACTTGATGCGTGGCTCGGTATTGTAAAAAAACTTAACCCTAAACTTGTTATGATATACACTATAGCACGCGATACGCCAGAACAAGGGCTTGTAAAGGCATCGCCACAGCAACTTGATTCGATAAAACAAAAAATTGAGAATCTTGGAATTAAAGTTCAGGTTTCATATTAAAAAATTATAATTTTTTGTAAAATGAAAAACTTTTTATTTTGTTTTTTGATAGCAATTATTGTTATGGTGCAATCGTGCATTGTAACACAAGAATTTAGCTTTGATAACGATTTTTCTGGGCAGGCTAATGTGTCGATAGATGCCACTAAACTTCATGATATGCTAAAAAAATACAACGATGTAGAAGGTACTGCACTCGGAAAAATTATAGGAGATTCCATTAGAGCGCGTGCCAACAAATTAAACAATCTTAATGTGTTGAAAAATTTCAAATATGAGATAAAGCCAGGTCCTATGGTTGATTTAAGTTATGCTTTTTCAAATTTGGAAGGTAGCAATTTGTTTTTTAAGTTTAAAAAAGATGGAAAAAATGTAAGTATAGATTTTTTTCCAAAAAACAAACTTCTGATGCCTATGGTTGCCAACTATGTTGATCTTTTTCAGATAAATACAATTATAAATTTTCCTGCAAAAATAAAATCTATAAATCTTGATAATGCAAAAATTTCAAACCACAAAAAAACTATAACTTTTGGCTATCAACTAAGTACTCTACCAAGCGAAACAATAGAGATAAAACTCAAGTGAATGGTAAACGATTAATAGTTAGTCCGTTAGATTGGGGGCTTGGACACGCGGCTCGTATGGTGCCCGTGATAAAACATCTGTCGAAAAACAACAAGGTGTATGTAGTTTGCGGAAAAAATAGCGAATGTTTCTTAAAAGCAGAGTTGCCAGAAATTGAAATTATCGTTATTAATGATTTAAAATTTAATTATTCAAGTAGTGGTGTGTCGTTGTTGGATATGCTGTCTTGGATTCCCAAAATGTTGATTAATTCTGCACATGAGCATTTTTTTGTAAAAAAAATTATAAAAAAATATAAAATCAATGCGGTTTTTTCTGATAATAGGTATGGGCTACTTTTTAGAGGTGTTGAATGTTATTTCTTTACTCATCAGATTTTTGTTCTATTGCCCAAAAGGTTGAAATTTTTTGAAGTATTTGTACATTTTTGTTTTATAAAATACTTGTCAAGGTTTGAAAAATGTCTTATTCCAGATTTTTCATACGGATTTGGTGTTTCTGGGATATTGTCAGAAAAAAAAACACTTTGTTCACAGAAATTTTTGCGAGTAGGCATTTTATCAAGGTTTAATGGATTAGTTTTACCTAATTTACCAAAAAAGTTTGATTTTTTGGTTTTGCTTTCTGGTTGTGAAAATCAGCGTACAGTTTTAGAAAATATCTTGTTTGAAAAGTTTTGCAACTCGTCGAAAAAAATTAACTTTGTGCGTGGTTGTGTGGGTTTGCCGTCGTTAAATGTTTTAAATCGCAATATCAAAGTTGTTGATATGCTTTCGGGTGCAGATTTGTTGTATGCTTTTGCCACATGTGAGATGGTTGTTTGTCGTAGTGGTTATAGCACGGTTTGCGATTTGATAGCCTTAAAAAAAAGAGCCATACTTATTGCTACGCCAGGTCAAACCGAACAAGAATATCTTGCTCAGCGGCTTGATGGAAAGTTTGGTTTTGTGTCGGTTAATCAAGACAAAATTAAAATGTCAAATGTGTTGGAATAATTAAAAAAATGGCAAATTGTTTGTTATATTTAAGTTGAAGAATCGATATTTTAATATTTAATATGGAAAAAAAAATGAAAATCAAGGGATTTTTATCTATAATATTTGTTTTTGCATTTAGTTTTGTGGCGTTTGGTCAATGTAAGCAACGTTTTGTGTATGAATGTGCGCTTCAAAACCAAGGGTATGTTTTTTTAAGAGAGTTTAATACCAAGTTTTCGTCTGGTAAGGTTCAGAAACACAAGGTTATACTTACAAAAGGTTATGTTTATAGCCTACAACTTTGTAATCCTTCGGATAAAAAATATGCAAAAGACAACGCAACTAAGCCAACAGGTCTTGACATAAATTCTATGCTTTCGCTCTACGATGTCAACAATAATATAGTTGCAACCACGGCGCAAGATTCTCAGTTTTCGTTTTATTGTCCTAAAACTGGGGTTTATTGGGTACATATTATGCCATTGAGTCCAAAAACAACTTGTGCTGTTGGAGTTTTGAGCGTTGCTGCAAAGAAAAATTGAAATATATTTTGTCAAAACATTATTTAAATTTTTTTAGAGTAGTATATTTATAAATAATCCTCGTTGATTATTCAGCGAGGATTATTTTATAGAGATTTATAGTGTCAAAAAAATGACCATATTTTTGTTAACCTATAATTAATATGCCCTTGCAAAAACTACCCTTTTGGTCGATGGTTTGCCAGTTAACATATCAACACCAGGTTCGTCGGGTTGGTCGAGAGGAATACAACGTATTGTAGCTTTGGTTTCTTCTTTAATACGGGCTTCTGTTTCAGCTGTACCGTCCCAAGGTGCGTAAACAAAACCTCCTTTGTCTAAAAGTTGCTTAAATTCTTCGTAATTATCAGTTTTGTAACTGTGTTCGCTACGGAATTTGAGTGCTTTTTGGAAAATATTTGCTTGAATTTTATCCATTAAGTCGGCAATGTAGTTGTCTATTCCGTCAATTGAAACAGAAGTTTTTTCCATTGTGTCGCGTCTAAATACTTCTACGGTGTTGTTTTGTACATCGCGAGGACCTATGGCAAGCCTTACAGGAACGCCTTGTAACTCGTATTGTGCAAATTTCCAACCCGGTTTTTGGTTGTCGCTGTTGTCAAATTTTACTGTATAGCCTTTTGCACGTAGTTGTGATGCTATTTGTTCAGCTTTTTGACAAACATTCTCGTATTCTTCTTGTTTTTTGAAAATTGGAATTATTACAACGTGTATAGGAGCTAATTTGGGCGGTAATACCAATCCATTGTCATCGCTATGTGTCATTATCAATGCACCCATTAATCTTGTGGATACGCCCCATGATGTAGCCCAAACGGTTTCTTGCTTGCCTTCTTTGTTTAAAAATTTAACATCGAATGCTTTTGCAAAGTTTTGACCAAGAAAATGTGAAGTTCCAGCTTGAAGAGCCTTTCCGTCTTGCATTAATGCTTCAATACAATAAGTTTCTAATGCACCAGCAAATCTTTCTGTTGGAGTTTTAACGCCTTTAAGTACTGGGATTGCCATGTAGTTTTCTACAAAATCGGCATAAACGCCAAGCATTTTTTGTGCTTCTTCTAATGCTTCTTCTTTGGTGGCGTGAGCAGTGTGTCCTTCTTGCCAAAGAAATTCGGCGGTGCGTAGGAATAAACGTGTGCGCATTTCCCATCTTACAACGTTGGCCCATTGATTAACTAAAATTGGCAAATCACGCCACGATTGTATCCAATTTTTGTATGTGTTCCAAATAATGGTTTCAGATGTAGGTCTTACAATAAGTTCTTCTTCGAGTTTTGCTTCGGGATCTACCACTACTGCGTTGCCGTCTTCTGAATTTTTTAGACGATAATGAGTAACCACTGCACATTCTTTTGCGAAACCTTTAACGTGTTCGGCTTCGCGGCTGAAAAACGATTTTGGGATAAAAAGAGGAAAATATGCGTTTTGGTGTCCTGTTTCTTTAAACATTTTGTCAAGTTGAGCCTGCACTTTTTCCCAAATACTATAGCCGTATGGTTTTATTACCATGCAACCTCTTACTGCTGAATTTTCAGCCAATCCAGCTTTTATCACCAAGTCGTTGTACCACTGTGAGTAATCCTGCGATTGTTTTGTTAAAAAATCTGCCATTTTTATATTTTGTTTTTTTAATTTTTTCTTGTTGTTTTGTTAAATGGTTTTAAAATTGCAAAATTAACAATTTTTTTGATGTTGACAAAGTTCATTTTTAATTACTTTTTACGACTATTGTAATAGATTTAACTTTTTAAAATTTGTGTATTATGAAAAAGTTTATGTTTTTGGCCTTTTTAATCTGTGTGGCAGGTTTTTCGGCCACGGCACAATATAGTGATTATTACGAATACGATGATAATTCGATAGAAAATTACGACAATCCAAATGTGTATGTAGTGGAAGATGATGTTTATGATTCTTATGAAGTTCGTATCAAGCGTTTTCATCGTCCAGTTGTTACCACACATTATTATGATGGGTTGTTTACGGTTTCGGCAGCAGCTGCTATTATTACTGTAGCCGCACTTCCACACGTTTGGCATCCGCTTTATTATTCGTGGTATCGTCCTGTGGTTTATAGCCGTTATAGTTACAACTGCCATCACCATGTTTATTACGAATATTCTTATCGTCCTGGTGGTTATTGGCACGAATATCATGTATGGCATAATCCTGCACCGCGCCCTGTATATTATTCCTACGGATATGCGCGCCCTGTATATCACGATGTTTGGCACTCACCAACGCGTCATACCACGGTTATAAATAATTATTACTATGGTGGAAATTATCGTAGTACTACACGCCCGTCTGTTTATCGCACCTATGAGTATAATCGCAATAATAATATTCATGCTAACCGTAGTTACAATCATAGCAATAACTATAGTAAAGGTGGTTCAACAAGTAGCGGTTCGTATGGTAATCGTAGTAGTAGTTATCATTCTTCGGGTAATGGTGGTTCTAATAGTAATGCTAAAGGCGAAAATTCAAACAATTATGGCAACCGTAGTAGCAACTATTCATCAGGTAGAAGTAGCACAGGAAGTGGTAGTTATTCTTCGGGACGTAGTGGCAATTCTGGTGCCTCTTCAAGTTCTTACGGCAGTGGAGCATCGAAAAGTGGAAGCAGTTCAAGCACATCGGGACGTAGCAGTAACTATTCTTCGGGGCGCAGTAGCAATTCGGGATCAAGTTCTTCTACTCGTTCGTCGGGTAGTAGCACATCAAAAAGTAGCAGTGGTTCGGGTTCATCAAGTCGTAGCGGAAGTTATTCATCAAGCCGTAGCGGAAGTTCGAGTTCTTCTTCGCAATCGTCTAATAGTAGCAGTAGATCAAGTTCGTCAAGCCGTAGCGGAAGCTCAAGTTCTTCGGGACATAGATAGAAAAAATGTTTAATTTTAAATTGATACACCTTTATATTTATGCAGAATTTTTTATTTTGCATAAATTTTTGTTTTTAGACAAGTCGAGTAATAAAAATGTCAGAAAGAATTAAAATTTTGTTTATAGTCAATCCTATTTCAGGAATAGGAAAACAGAATAATTTTGAGCAAATAACAAAAAATAATATTAATTCTGATCGTTTCGATTGGCATATTTCTTATACACAATATGCTGGTAATGCCGAAGAAATAGCCGCAGAGGCTATTGGAAAGTACGATGTTGTTACAGCAGTTGGTGGTGATGGCTCCATCAACGAGGTGGCAAAGGTTTTAGTTGGCACTTCTACTGCACTTGGTGTTATTCCATGTGGTTCTGGTAATGGTTTTGCCAGACATTTAGGGCTGAGTTTAAATCCTCGTAAGTGCATACGTCTTTTAAAAGATGCCAGATTTAGAACCATAGATACTGCTTTTGTTAATGATAGTTTTTTTGTAAGTGTTGCTGGAGTTGGTTTTGATAGTACCGTTGCACAAAAATTTTCAAATTTACCCGGACGAGGAATAACAACTTATCTAAAAGCTATATTAACAGAATATTTTTCTTATATTCCAAAAACATACGAGATTATTGTTGATGGACAAAAAATTACGCGAGATGCTTTGTTGATAACTCTTTGTAATTCTTCGCAATATGGATACGGTTTTCGTATTGCACCAAATGCAAAACTTGACGACGGAAAACTCAATCTTGGTATTGTTCACAAACCTCTTTTGGCGGAAATTCCTTTAGTTGTTGGGCTTATTATGTCGGGCAAGGCTGATAAGTCGCATTGTGTAGAAATAATTGAGTGTGAACATGTTGAAATAAAAAACAACACTTGTGGAATGATAAATCTTGATGGCGAAACAGTAGAAATAGGTTCTACTTTTTGTGCAGAAGTTAATCCTAAATCTTTAAAAATTTTCTGTTGATTTGCAAAATATACCTTATTTAGGTTATTGAATTGGATTGTAGCCAGTGATATTTTTGCATTGTTAAAAACAAAAAACATCATGGCTATATTTAATAATGTGTTGGATATGATAGGCAATACGCCTATTGTACAACTAAGTAGGCTTAACACTGGAAGTAGTAGTCTATTTTTAAAGTTGGAGAATCAAAATCCTGGAGGAAGTATCAAAGATAGAGTAGGACTAAATATGATAGTCCAAGCCGAAAAGCGAGGAACAATAAAACCTGGTCAACTTATTGTTGAAGCTACCGCAGGAAACACAGGTTTGGGGCTTGCGTTGGCTTGTCAGATGAAGGGTTATAAACTTTTGTTGGTGATTCCCGACAAGATGAGTGCCGAAAAAATTTACCATCTCCGCGCGCTTGGTGTTGAAACCATAATTACTCGAAGTGATGTAGACAAAGGTCATCCTGAATATTATCAAGATATGGCGGCAAGATTAGCCCAAGAGCGTGGTGGATATTATATCAATCAATTTGAAAATCCCGACAATCCTTTAACACATGTACTAACCACAGGACCAGAAATTTGGGAACAGATGGAACATAGTGTTGATGCAGTGGTTGTTGGGATTGGTTCTTCTGGTACGTTAAGTGGTTTAACAGCATATTTTAAAAAGGTAAATCCTCAGACCGAGTTTATTCTTGCTGATCCTAAAGGTTCTGTACTTGCTGATTATGTAAACCAAAAAATACTTCATGGTACAACAGGATCGTGGTTGGTGGAAGGTATTGGAGAAGACTATATTCCAAAACTTGCTGATTTTGATTTGGTAAAAAAAGCATACGAAGTAACCGATGCCGAAAGTTTTTCAGCAGTACGAGCGTTACTAAAAGAAGAAGGTATTTTGGCAGGTTCTTCAACAGGAACACTTTTGAGTGCAGCGTTGAGATATTGTCGTGCACAAACAACTCCAAAACGTGTTGTTACGTTGGCTTGCGATAGTGGCAACAAATACCTTTCTAAGATGTACAACGATCAATGGTTAAAAGACAAAAAGATAATATAATAAGGTGTTGTTTGGTTAATAATTTCAATTGTCAGTAAATAAAATGGTATCAGGATTTTCAACAAAGGCAATTCACAATGGAGAAGAGCCAGATTTTAGAGAAGGTGCAAGTGGTGATGTTGCAGTGCCAATACATTTGTCAACTACTTTTGCACGAATAAATGCGGCCAATCCAACGGCGGGATATGAATATACACGTAGCAGCAATCCAACTCGCAAAGCGTTAGAACAAAAACTTGCAGCATTGGATGATGCAAAATATGGGCTTGCTTTTTCATCGGGATTGGCTGCCGCATCAACTGTTATTTTGTCGCTATTAAAAGCAGGCGACCATGTTGTTGGGTTTGATGATCTTTACGGTGGCACAAGAAGGCTACTTAGCAATGTATTTATAAATTTTGGAATATCAACATCTTATGTTGATGCTACGGTAACAGAAAATGTAGAAAAAGCAATTAAACCAACAACAAAACTTATTTGGATAGAGTCGCCTACTAATCCATTGTTGAAAATAGCTGACATAAGTGCAATTGCAAAAATTGCTAAAAAACATGGATTAATACTTGTAGTTGACAATACATTTTTGTCACCTTATTTTCAAAAACCACTATCCTTGGGTGCAGACATAACCGTTTATAGTACAACAAAATATATTGGTGGGCATAGTGATGCGCTTGGTGGTGCTGTTACTTTGAATGACGATAATTATTATCAAAAGTTGGCATATAATCAAAATGCTGTTGGAGCGGTGCTTTCTCCGTTTGATAGTTACCTTACTCTACGCGGTGCTAAAACACTTGCTGTGCGTATGGAGCAACATCAAAAAAACGCGTTGGCATTGGCAGACTTTTTATCAAGTTCGCAAAAAATAAAACGTGTAATCTATCCGGGACTCAAATCTCATCCTCAGTACGCATTATCAAAGTCGCAAACATCAGGATTTGGTGGCGTTCTATCTTTTGAACTTGATGGAACACTCCAAGATGCTGAAAAATTTTTGTCAAAACTTAAGTTGTTTTCAACTGCCGAAAGTCTTGGTGGAGTAGAAAGTCTTGTAGAAATTCCATCTATAATGACACATGCTTCTGTTCCAAAAGAAGTTAGAGAAAAAAATGGTATAACTGATACTTTAATTAGAGTTTCTGTTGGTATAGAAGAAACCGATGATTTGATAAACGATTTTAAGCTGGCTTTGCTGTAAATATTTTTTGACTTGATGCTTGGCGTTCTTCCTATTTCGTTAGAAATACGGTTGAACGCCTATTTTGTTTTAAAAAAAAGATATAAAAAAAATTTTTTTGACACCTTATTATTTTATATTTGCAAGGTTAAAAATAATAAATAAAACATAAAAAGATGAAAGCATACGTTTTCCCCGGACAAGGTTCGCAATTTCCAGGAATGGGAAAAGAACTATATCAAAATTCACCGGTAGCAAAACAACTTTTTGATAAGGCTGATGAAATACTTGGTTTTGGTATAACAAAACTAATGTTTGAAGGCACCGCAGAAGATCTTAAACAAACCAAAGTAACACAACCCGCAGTGTTTATTCATTCTGTCGTTTCGTTTCTTGCGGCAGGTAATCTCAGTGCCGATGCTGTAGCAGGACATTCACTTGGAGAGTTTTCAGCTTTGGCAGCATCAGGAGCTTTAACATTTGAAGACGCATTGAAACTTGTGTCGCAACGTGCAGTAGCAATGCAAAAATGTTGCGAAACACAAAAATCGGGAATGGCAGCGGTTTTAGGTTTGGAGGACGAAATAGTTGAAAAAATTTGTGCAGAAATTTCAGAAACAGGAAAAATCGTTGTAGCAGCTAATTTCAATTGTCCAGGACAAATAGTTATTTCTGGCGACGAGGCAGCCGTTCAACAAGCATCAAAGCGTCTTGAAGAAGCAGGAGCAAAGCGAGTTGTTCCATTGCAACTCAGTGGAGCGTTTCATTCACCGTTGATGCAACCTGCCCAAGCAGAATTAGAAAAAGCAATTTCGCAAACTAATTTTAGCACTCCAACGTGTCCAGTTTATCAGAATGTTGACGCGCAAGCACATACCAATCCCGACGAAATAAAAGCCAATTTGATAGCCCAGTTGACATCGCCAGTTAGATGGACCAAAACAATACAGAACATGATAGTAGCAGGATGTTCGGAATTTGTAGAATGTGGTCCAGGAAATGTGTTACAAGGCCTTCAGCGCAAGATAGACCGTAGTGTAAAATGTACACATTTAGGCGAATGATAAATAATTGTAAAAAAATTGTTTATTTTTTTGCATAAAAATTTTTTTAGTACGTTTTCTTTTTTTAATTTCGCCTTTGAAAACGAATGAAAACGTACATTCTTGGAGAGTTGTCCGAGTGGTCGAAGGAGCACGTCTGGAAAGCGTGTATACGTCAAAAGCGTATCGAGGGTTCGAATCCCTCACTCTCCGCTAACAATTAAAATAAAGTATCAATTTCGTATAATTAAAATTAAAAGAAAACATGAAAAAGCTATTTTCATTATTAGCAATAAGTGGAATGTTGCTTTTTGGTGCTGCAACAACAGCAAGTGCACAAGAAGAACAAGCCAGTGAACAAGGCGTAGAACAAGTTTCAACAGCCGGAGACACAGCTCAGCCAGAAGATGTTCCTATTCACAAGGCAATAAAAACCAAATTTATAGAAGGTGGTGCTGGATTTATGGCATCGGTTCTTATTGCTTTAATCCTTGGACTTGCACTTTGTATCGAACGTATTCTATACTTAGGTTTTGCATCTACCAACACCAAAAAACTTCTCCAAAAAGTTGAAGATGCACTTGACAACGGTGGTGTAGAAGAAGCTAAAGAAGTTTGTAGAAACACAAGAGGACCAGTTGCAAGTATATTCTATCAAGGGCTTGACCGTTATGATCAAGGACTTGACCAAGTTGAAAAATCAATAATTTCTTACGGTGGCGTTCAGATGGGTCTTTTGGAACGCGGAATCACATGGATAAATCTTTTCATTGCATTGGCTCCTATGTTAGGATTCTTGGGAACAGTGATTGGTATGATTCAAGCATTCGACTCAATTGAACAAGCTGGTGATATTTCAGCATCGTTGGTTGCAGGAGGTATTAAAGTAGCTCTTATCACAACTGTTGCTGGTCTTATCGTAGCAATGATTCTTCAGATATTCTGTAATTACATATTGTCGAAAATCGAATCTGTAACCAATCAAATGGAAGATGCTTCGATTTCGTTCATGGATATTCTTATCAAACACAACCAAAAAAATAAATAATTGAAATTATGTTTAATAACAACTTTATAGAAAAAGTATTAAGCATTCTTCTGGTGGTATTGTTCGTAATCTCCGCAGTTTTGTTGGTTGCGTTTTTTACGTCGGTAGTTCCATTGGAAGAATCAGCGCAGATGGAGAGCGGCATAACAAGTACGTTCTTAAATTGGGCATATTTCTTGGCAATTGTCTGTGCTATTGCGGCTGTGTTATTCCCATTGTTGGAATTTGTAAGAAATCTTATAGACGATCCTAAGTCGGCTATAAAGCCGCTTGCTATAATTGCTTGTTTGGCAATAATATTGGGTATTTCTTATGGTATTGCCAGCGGTGATTTGAGTTCGATAACACACACAAGTGTACCCACTACAGAAGGAGAACTTAAATGGTCGGGTACTGGTCTTAATGTAACCTATATTCTTTTGGGTCTTAACATTTTGGCCATCATCTATTTGGAAGTTTCCAAAAAGTTGAAATAATTAAGTTTTGATTTATAAAAACGGCCGTAAGGCATTTACGGTCGTTTTTCTTAAAAAAAATAACAATGAGCAAAAGACAGGTAGGACAATTTAACGCAAGTTCTCAGGCCGATATCGCTTTTATGTTGTTGATATTCTTCCTGGTAACCACCTCTATGAGTACAGAGCAGGGTTTGTTTAGGCAGTTGCCACCTCCGTCAAACGACAAAAATGCAACTGACAAGGTTAACGAACGTAATGTTTTTGTGGTGCTTATCAATAAGGATAATCAGTTGGCAATAGAAGCTGAACCTGCTGACTTTAGCGAGCTTACACCGAGAACTATTGAGTTTTTAACTAACCCAAGCAATAAGGAAAACCTTTCTGAACAAGTAAAAGCTTCTAAAAAAATGGAAGAAGCAATTGCTGCTAACAAAGGAGATGAAGCTGCGTTATTTAAAAAATTGGTAGATCGTTGTGGTGATCCTAACATTACCAAAGGTGTGGTTTCGCTGCAAAACGACCGTGGCACCAAGTATGAAACATATATAAAGGTGCAAAATGCAATTGTGGCTGCGTTTAATGAGTGTCGAGACAATTTTTCTAAGGAAAATTTTGGAGGTAGGGTTTTTGATGATCTTACAACCGATGAGCAGAAACTTGTTAAATTGGTATTTCCATTGAGTATCTCTGAAGCAGAACCCAAAAATATAAAATAAGGGAGGAAAGTAATTATGGCAAAATTTAGAAAATCTGGTTCTAAACAGATGAATGGTATTTCGACTGCGTCGTTGCCTGACATCGTGTTTATGTTGCTTTTCTTTTTTATGACTTGTACATCTATGAAAGAAACAGATTACAAGGTGAGAATTAAACTTCCTCAGGCAACAGAGATAAAAAAATTGGAAAAGAAAAATCTTGTAAGTTATATTTATGTTGGTGCTCCACTTCCTGCTTTCCAGGGAAAATATGGTACAGAGCCGCGTATTCAACTTAACGATAAGATTAGTGAACTATATGATATTGCTCCTTATATTGAAGGAGAACGTCAAAGTCATCCAGAAGCCGAAGTTCCTTTGTTGACATACTCTCTTAAAGTAGATTCTGATGCAAAAATGGGTATTGTTACTGATATAAAACAAGAACTTCGTGAAGTTCAGGCTTTAAAAATCAACTATTCTACTTTAAAAGGTGAAAAAAAATAGTTGAATTTTTATGATATTAATTGTATCCCGTTCTTTTGAGCGGGATATTTTTTTGTTCTGTAAAATACTGATTGATAGGAATATTTTTGTTATATAAAAATTATTGTAATATATTTTTTCAAATTTTATTATTTAATATTTTTAATTTTCAAAATATAATTTACCTTTGACGGATTTTAGTATTGTAAGAAAATTTGTTTTTTTATCTATGGTAGTTAAAAAAACATATTATTGGTATTTTTTTACAAAAAAGGCATATTTTTTGATTTTTTATTTCTGAAAATGTAGTTAATTAATTTTTTAAGAAAAAATTATTACTGATTTTCAGTAAATTAAATAAAAAAAATTAGAAAATTTTTGTTTTTGTTTTTAGGTTTAAAAAAAATTGTAAATTTGGACGTTAACAAAAATGAGATTTCAACTATAAAAACGAAAAAAATATAGCGAAATTATTAAGTCGCAACGATGGGAAAAATTCGACAAATACTTGAAAATTTGAACATTAAAGACAAATTGACATTGTTTTTTGCGATGGCTTTGGCTTACGTGATATTTTTTTGTTTTTATGTTGTTATGTCTTATGGTAGGTTGCGTAACGATATTGAGCGTTTTACAAGTGTTCAATCTGCAAGTATTTATCCATTGTTTGTAATGGCAGATGAGTTGTATGGTCTTGTGGTTCAGAATCATGCAATTATAGAAGGTAATGCAGATGTTGTAACTATTCAACGCCATCATAATAAATTTAATCAATTCTACGAGGTGGGCATAAAATCTTATGAACGCACTCTTTCTACAGTAGAAGAAGCTCGTCTTTTGGATAGGTTTAAAAATGAATTTGTTCTTTATCAGAATGTTAATAAAGATATAATTAGACTATTAATTAATGGGCAAGTTTCTACTGCAAAAGAGTTGTTGAGTATAAAAGAGATTAGTGCTTTTGATGATATGCGTCGAACTCTCGGTTTAATGTACGATACTCATAGAAAAATTTTGTCTGAAGGGGATGTTCGTATTCGTACTCAGATAAACAAATTGCGTGTTGGAATATTTATTTCTGCTATACCAATTGCTTTAATTATTATTTTCATTGCAATTTATTCTTACAAGTATATAAAAATCAATATGTCGCGAACGTATGATTATATGCGTACACTTAGTAGAGGCATTGCTCCAGAAGGTCGTTTGCCTCAAGGTAAATCGGAATTTGGTAGTCTAAATGGCATTATAAACGAAACTGCAGAAAGAATTAAGAAACTTACTAATTTTTCTAATAAAATTGCTGAGGGTGATTATTCTACAAGTATAGATGCAGATGCACCAGAAGGTAGTATGGCGCGTTCGTTGATTAATTTGCGTGATAAACTTGTTGCAACAGAGGACGAACACAATAAACGTCGTATAGAAGACGAGCAGCGAAATTGGGCTACCCTTGGTATTGCAAAATTTGGTGAAATTCTTCGTCATAGCAACGAAAATATTACATCTCTTTCTGACGAGGTTATTAAAAATCTTGTGCATTATATAAATGCGAGTCAAGGTGGTTTGTTTATTTTAGATGATACAGATTCAGATCATATTTATTTGGATATGTTGTCTGCTTTTGCATACGATAGAAAAAAGTTTCTTTCGCGTCGTATCGCACTTGGAGATGGTCTTATTGGAGTTTGTGCGTTAGAAAAAAATACTATTTATATTACAGATGTGCCTGACGATTATATGGAAATTGAGTCGGGATTGGGTGATAGTAAGCCAAAGTGTTTGCTTATTGTTCCACTAAAATCAGACGATAAGATTCTTGGAGTTATTGAGTTGGCATCATTCAATTTGTTGAAACAATATGAAATTCAATTTGTTGAGCAGCTTGGAGATAGTATTGCTTCGCAGTTGGCATCGTTACGCATAAATGCACAGACGGCTGATCTTTTGCAAGAATCACAGAAAAAGTCTGATGAGTTGATTGTTAGGGAAAAAGAATTAAGGCTTGCAATGGAAGAGATGACTAAAGCCACTGATGATGCACAACGAAGAGAATCTGAGATGTCGAGTATTCTTTCGGCAGTTGACGAAACTATGTTAAAAGCAGAATTAAGTCCTGAAGGTAAGTTTTTGTCAGCTAACCAGAAATTTTTATCGGCTTTGGGGTATCGTAAAGATGAATTAATAGGTAGAAATATTCAAAACATTATGCCAGAAGATTATGCAAAAAGTTTTGAAATTGTATGGCAGAATATTATTTCAGGTCAGTCGTACCAGTCGAGTGTTAATCAAAAAAATAAATTTGGAGAAAATCTTTGGTTATTGACACAATATACACCTATATTTGATGCCCAAGGTGCGGTTGTAAGGGTGCTTTATCTTGCTAATGACATTACAGAACAGAAAGTAGCGGAAGAGAAAAATCAGAAATTGCTTTCAGAATCGCTTGACAAGGCTAATATGTTGATGGCTACGCAAGAAAAAATGGCAAAGAATGAGATTGAAATGTCGGGTATTCTTTCTGCTGTTGACGAAACTATGATGAAGGCAGAATATACTGTAGAAGGAAATATGATTTCTGCTAATGCTAAACATATTGCTGCTATGGGTTATGATTATGAAAAAACTAAGGGAAAAAATATATTAACGTTTATTCCTGATGAAGAAATTGCAGATTTTAAGGCGTTGTGGCAAAATGTTTGCGAGGGTAATTTACACCAGATGACTGTTAAGCGTGTAAATAAGTTTACAGATAAACCAGTATGGTTGATAAACCAATATACTCCTGTAAAAGATGCTAATGGAAAGGTTTTGAAGGTGTTATACACAGCTTTTGATATAACCAAGCATAAGGAAGCTGAGGATAGAGCAGTGGAACAGATGATGGAGTTAAAAAAACAAAATGAACGTTATGTTGCTCAGATAGAAACTTACAAAGAAAAGGAAAATGTTCTCAAAGTACAGATTTCAGAGATGGAAAAAATTCAGGAAATGGATTTAGACGGAGAAAACAGCCTTTTGCAAGATAAATATAAAGCTTGGTTGAAAAGTTTTGACTAAAAAAAATGGAAAAAATATAGTAGTTATTTATAAATTCTGTATTTTAGCAACGGAATTTTCACTGATAGAAAATGGGACAGAAAAAAGATAACATATTGGAAAAAAGTTTGGCTACAGCAAGCAATAGGCGATACATCTATACATATACGTTGATAGGTGTAATTATTGGTCTTGCGTTTCCGTTTGTTTCTTATTTAGTGGATTTCCAGTTGAAACATATTCAATTTGACATAACAAAAATATTGTATTTACACGAGCGTACACCGCTTTTGTATGTAATAGATATGGCACCGTTTGTTATTGGAGCAGTGTTTCATTATTTTGCGCGTAGAAATAGGCAGCAGAACGAGGAACTTGAAAAAATGCTTTCAGAACGTAACGAAATTATTCGTAAAAACTCTCTTATAGCCAAACGTATTGGTGAAGGTGATTTGTATTTCGACACTTCTGATATAGCCAATGATGATATGTTGGGACGTTCGTTGCTTATAATGAAAAACAACCTTGTTTCAACTCAAGAGCGTGAAAATGAGCAGAGTTGGATTGCAAAGGGTAAGGAAATTATAGGCGATATTCTTCGTCAGCGAAATAATATAAATGAGTTAGCTTATGAAACTATTATTAATCTCATTGAATATATAAATGCGGTTCAAGGTGCTTTTTATCTTTACGATGATGATACAGAAAAACTTGTCAATATAGCTACATATGCTTATAACCGTAAGAAGTATATTTCTCAGGAGTTTAAAGTTGGTATAGGGCTTGTTGGGCAAGCCGCTTTTGAACGCGATATTATATATAGAAAAGAAATTCCTGATGGTTATGTAACCATTAGTTCGGGTATTCTTGGTGATAAAAAACCAAAGACTTTGTTGCTTTCTCCTTTAATTAGCGATGAGAAACTTCAAGGTGTTATTGAGTTTGCATCTTTGAATGAAGATATGCCAGAGAAAACATTACGGTTGATTGAGGAAGTAAGTCAAATTATTGCACAAACTATTTTCAACTTGCGTGTAAATGCTCAGACAGAAAAACTACTCCGTGATGCACAAGAAATGACAAAGCAGTTGCAGAAAAATGAAGAGGAGTTAAGAAAGAATGCTGACGATATGGCTAAAGCGCAGTTGGAACTTCAAGATACTAACACTAAATTGGAAGCCCAAATACGCGAGGTAGAACGTGGTCAAAAACGTATGTATGCATTGCTCGAAAACGCATCAGAGGTTATTTCAATTTATGATGAAAATGGTATTGTAACATACGAAAGTCCATCGGCCAAAAACATTCTTGGTTATGATCCAGAGTATATTGTAAATAAAAAGGCTGTTGAAAAATTTGATGACCAATCTCGTAAAAAGTTTTTGGAAGTTTTTGCACAATTGTTAACTACACCTGAGGCTCCTGTTACTTTTGAATATCAATTCAAAAAGAATGAGTATGAGCATCTTTGGCTTGAAGCTACTGGTCGTAACCTTTTGAGTAATGCGGCAATTCAAGGAATTATTTTCAATACTCGAGATATTACGGTGCGTAAGATTGCAGAAAAGGCTCAGCGTATGAGTGGTGAAATGCAAGCCTTGTCAGAAAACTCTTTGGATATGATTGCTCGTTTGAATCCAGAAGGAAAGTTTTTCTATGTCAACCCTGTTTGCGAAAAGTTTTTAGGTTTGCTTAAAAAAGATATTTTGCAAAAGCAAATCGATGAGGTTGAACTTATACCTACTATAGCTGAATTCTTTAAAAAGGCGTTGGAAAATGTTGTTGAAAATCAGCAAACATTTAATACTGAAACAAATTTTCCACTTGTAAGTGGAGAAGAATGTATTGTACAGTTTAATGCCATCCCAGAGTATAATAAAGAAAAAGAATTGGAAACCATTTTGTTCGTTGCCCATGATATTACTGAGAGCAAACGAATAGAAATGGAAATTGAAGAAAAGAATAAGAGTATTACCGAAAGTATCAACTATGCTCAACGTATTCAATCTGCAATTATACCGAGTGTGGATAATATTATAGAAAAAATACCCAAATTCTTTATGTTTTATAGGCCACGTGATGTTGTTAGTGGCGACTTCCCGTGGTTCTATGTTAAAGGAAATGAAATATTTATAGCAGCTGTAGATTGTACAGGACACGGAGTACCTGGTGCGTTGCTTTCGTTTATAGGTTATTTTATTCTTAACAGCATTGCAGACCATGCCGATAACCTTGATGCAGGACAAATTCTTGATAATTTGCATCTTGGCGTTAGAAAAACTTTAAAACAAGATCAAGAAGATGCAGAAGCAAGAGATGGTATGGATATTGCATTATGTAAAATTAATTTTGAGGAGATGACACTTAATTATTCAGGCGCACACCGTCCGATGTATTATCTCACTACAAATAAAGAATTTGTTCAATATAAAGGAACAATGCAGGCTATTGGTGGAAAGCCAGCACGAAAAGGAAAAGAGAAAAATTTTGAGAACCACAAAATAAATTTTGCACCTGGCGACAAGATATTTTTCTTTTCAGATGGCTTGCCAGACCAAATTGGAGGTGAAGATGGAAGAAAATATCGTACAGGACGTATTCGTGAGTTGATAGAGGGTAATCCAACGTTGACAATGCCAGAATATCGCAAATTGTTTGAAAAAGATTTTCTTGAATGGAAAGGATCAAATAAACAGGTGGACGATATATTATTAATAGGAATAGAATTTTAGTTACATAATACACGGTAATTATTATGGCAAGTATAACAAACCCAAAAGAGTCGCTGGATTTTGTTTATGACTTCTACGTTAAGATGAAGCGAAACAAAATCAACCTTGCTTACGAGGGCGAAATTACGCACCAGATAACTAAGGCGTTTACTTCGCTCACGGAAACAAATATGGCGCGCGAAGAAGATAGAAGTTCCGTGCAAAAGAAGGTGTTCCATGTTATGGTGGAATGTCTTCAAAACATAAGTAAACATGCCGAAGGCCAACCTAAGAAGGATCCGGCCAAGGAAGGACGCGGAATTTTTATGGTTAGCAAGGGCGACACAGAATATAACGTTACTACAGGTAATGTTATAATGAATGAAAATGTTGACCATTTGCGCCAAATGTTAGAAAATATCAATAATCTTGACAAAGACGGGCTTAACAAACTTTACAAAAAGCAGATGCGCGAAGGAAAATTGTCTGAAAAAGGAGGCGCAGGACTTGGCTTTATTGACATTGCCCGTAAAACAGGAGAGAAACTTATTTTTAGTTTTCTGAAAATTGACAACGAAAAGTCTTTTTTTGTATTGACATCAACTATTTCACGAATAAAAGAATAAAAAATTATCTATTATGCGAGTTTTTAAATTACAGGGGTCTGATGATACTCCAACAGTAATCCTTGACGCTGACAACAACACTTTTCAGATTTCTGGTCGTTCGTTACCCGAAGACGTAGCTGCTTTTTATGAGCCGATACTTGAGTGGATTGACGAATATGCCGAAAATCCTTTGGATAAAACAATCTTTGATTTTAAACTTGAATACTTTAATACGGCATCTTCTAAGTTGTTGCTTGATGTATTGCTCAAACTTGAAGATTTATACAATGCAGGACACGATGTTTTGGTTAAATGGCATTATCCCGATGACGATGAGGATATGGAAGAAGCAGGAGAAGAGTATGCCGACATTGTGGAAGTTCCTTTTGAACAAGTAAGTTATTCAGTTGATTAGTCTGTTGCGTTTGTAGTTTAAACGTACAACAAAGAATTTTTTAGAACCGTTAGAATATGAGTGAAGAAATATTAAAAGCTTTGATTCAGATGTTTGCCATTATTGCTATACAAGATGGCGGCATTGAGGACAAAGAGATGCAATATGTGGAAAGTTTTCTTACACAACAATTGGGTAAGGATGCAGCCAATGAGTATCTTCTCGGTTTTAAAAAGCAGATTGATGAAGCCACTGAAAAGCAAAAGAATGTTACATCTGTAAAGATGTCTGTTAAGATTCTTGGCTTGTGTCGTAAAATCAACAAAACAATTAACCAGCGTCAGAAAATAATTGTGCTGGTTCGTTTGTTTGAATTGCTAAATACAAGCAAGAAATTCACCGAGCAACGTATGGCTATTATCAATACTGTTGGTGAGGTTTTTAATATTTCTTCCGATGAGTTTAAAGATATTCAGAAGTTTGTAGTTAATAATGCTATTTCCGAGATAGATACACCTTCTATTTTGATTATTAGCGAGAATGACTATGAACTTTCAGGTTCTAAGTTGATTAAAAACGAAGGTCTCGACTCTGATATTTATATTTTGCGTATCCAAAGCGTTGAACTTTATTTTTTGCGTTATACTGGTATACACGATATTTCTCTTAATGGACAAGCTATATACAACGACAGAATTTATCTTTTTGCACCTGGTAGTACATTAAAGACAGCAAAAGGTAAACCTGTGTATTACAGCGACGTTGTGGCTACATTCCAGTCTGATAAAGCTTTTGTTCCGCTATCGTTTAATGTTACCGATTTGGAATATAGATTTCCAAGTGGTGGCATTGGCTTGCGCAATATTACTTTTTCGGAAGGTCAGGGAAGGCTTGTTGGTATTATGGGTGCCAGTGGTGCAGGTAAAACAACATTGCTAAATGTATTGTCGGGAATAACTTCTCCTTCTAAGGGTGCTGTTAAAATTAACGGCATCGATTTGCATCGTGAATCAGAAAAACTTGACGGTGTCATAGGTCTAATACCTCAGGACGATTTGCTTATAGAGGAACTTACCGTGTTTGAAAACCTTTATTATAATGCCAAGTTTTGTTTTAAAGACAAATCTAATGAGGAAATTTGTGAGCTTGTTGATAAAGTTTTAAAGCAACTCGGTCTTTATGAGCGCCGTCACCTTAAAGTTGGTAACTCATTAAATAAACTTATAAGCGGTGGACAACGTAAGCGACTTAATATTGCGCTTGAACTTATACGTGAGCCTTCTGTTTTGTTTGTTGATGAGCCAACATCTGGTCTTTCTTCAAGAGATTCAGAAAATGTTATGGATCTTTTGAGTGAGTTAACTTTAAAAGGTAAACTTATATTTGTGGTTATTCACCAGCCTTCGTCGGACATTTATAAAATGTTTGACAAGATGATTATCCTTGATACTGGTGGCTATATGGTTTATTACGGTCATCCTATTGAGGCAATTTCTTATTTTAAAACAATTGATGGTCAGTTGAATAGCGAACAGGGAGAATGTCCTGTTTGTGGTAATGCAACGCCAGAGGTTATTTTTGATATATTGGAATCGCGTCAAGTGGATGAGTTTGGTCGTTATATGCCAGATAGAAAAATTTCACCACAAAAGTGGGAGGAGTATTATCATGAAAAAATTAAACCAGAGATAATTCCTGACCAAACAAATGATCCGCCTAAGAATCTTAATGTTCCAGGATGGTTTAAGCAGTTTTTGATTTATCTCTCTCGAGACTTTAAGTCTAAGATTAGTAATATGCAATATATATTTCTTAATCTTACTGAGGCTCCGTTACTTGGCTTAATTCTCTCGTTTCTTATTAGGTATATTGCTCCAAATAAGGGTGTATATATTTTTTATGAAAATGAAAACATTGTGCCATATATTTTTATGAGCATAATTGTTGCTCTTTTCTTGGGTCTTATGGTATCGGCAGAAGAAATTTTTAAGGATCGAAAAATTTTAAAGAAAGAAAAATTCTTGAATCTTTCGCGGTCGAGTTACCTTATGTCTAAGGTTGTTATACTTATTGTTATGTCGGCTATTCAAGCGTTTTTGTATGTTTTAGTAGGCAATACATTGCTTGGAGTAAAAGAAATGTATTTTTCTTATTGGATTGCGTTGTTCTCTATGTTTGTTTTTGCCAATATGATGGGATTGAATATTTCATCGGCATTCAACTCGGTTGTAACAATATACATTTTAATACCGTTGCTTATGATACCTCAGATGGCGTTGGGCGGTAGTATGTTTAGTTTCGACAAACTTAACAGCCTTATTGGTAGCGTGGGACGTGTGCCAATTGTTGCAGAAATGATGGCTTCGCGTTGGTCTTACGAGGCTATGATGGTTAAGCAATTTAAGGATAATAGGTTTGAAAAGAAATTTTATGACGAGGAAAAGAAGAAAAGTTATTCCAATTTTAAGCAAGTGTATTATGTAGCAGAATTACGTAAAGCATTAACTTATGCTGTAGATTGTGCCGATAGTATTGCTGAGGAAGATCCTGAATATGATATTGATAGACTCAATAATCAGATTGACAACTCATTACAACTTATATATAACGAAGCTCTTGATGAAATGCGGCGTGTTCCAGAAATAACACTTGATTGTATGCAAGATCTTAATCATGAAGGGTTTAATGAGGACGTTGCAGACGAAATTGATGATTATCTAAATAAACTTGATTCGTATTATGGAAAAATTTTTAATGTTGCAGAGCGAGAAATAGAAGCTCGTAAGCAATATTATGAACGTGAACGTCCAGGCTATTATCTCAAGTTGCGCGATATGTACAACAATGAAAAATTACAGGATATTGTAACAAGTGTTTACGAAAAAAATAAAATAATTCGTTACGAAAACCGTTTAATACAACAAGTAGATCCAATTTACTTGGATGCAGATAATTCTACGTTCTTTGGATTTAGAGCACATTTTTATGCACCCAAAAAATGGTTTCTTGGTCGCTATTTTGATACCTTTGGTTTTGACATAGTTGTAATTTGGATTATGAGTTTGGGGATGTACATAGCTCTATATTTTGAATTACTGAAAAAGATTGTTGATTGGGCTGGTGATGTTAATTTAGGTAAATATACCGACAAATTGTCAAATAAACTTAAACAATTTTTTGATAAATTCAAACAGTCGGTAAAAAAGAGTAAAAAAGAAAAAACATCTAAAAAGGTTGTTGTTAAATCTGATGATAAAAAAGTAGAATAAAAATTAAATTTTTTTAGATAAATATTTTATGTTTTGTTATTTTATTTTATATTTGACAAAAAAATAAAACATTATGCACAAGAAAAAATGGTATATTACGTTGTTTTTGTTGATGGTATCATTATTGCAGTTTAATTGCAGTGGGTGCGGAAACGATAACGATGATTTAAATTATCCAGGTGATGGTGAAGTTTCACAACAGACAACAGCGGTAACATACGATCGTATGGCTATGCAGGAGGTTATACAAAGTATGCCTGCACCAGT
Organism: uncultured Bacteroidales bacterium; assembly: GCA_937877455.1. GTDB lineage: Bacteria > Bacteroidota > Bacteroidia > Bacteroidales > UBA3824 > UBA3824. The sequence goes on along the minus strand of CALFIU010000176.1, from coordinate 9,179 downwards.
TGAAATGGCAGCAATGGTAAAAGACTCAAAAGTGCCATTTTCGACAAAATATTTACAAAACCCAAAGGTTGTAAATGATTTTGCATCAAGTTTTAAAAAGGCATTGGGTTTGGGTGTGTTAAGTGCTGATCTCGGTTATTTGAACGTTTATGGAATTAATTCTGAAATTGTAGAATATTTAGCTTCGATAAGAAAAATTGCAGAAGATTTGAAAATTGGTCAGTTTTTTGATTTCTCAACGTTAAAGTACCTTGCAACTTCTAACGACAATATGGACTCTTTATTGATAATGTGTGTTCAGAGTTATCAAAATATGGAGGATTACTTGTCGAAAAACCAACGTAGTAATCTTAGTGCTGCTATGGTTACAGGTGTATGGATTGAATCTCTTTATTTGCTTACTCAAGTGGCAAAAGAACGTCCGAGTGATGATTTGAGAGATAATATTGGAGAACAAAAATTTATTTTAAACAATTTGCTACCTATATTGAAACTTTTTGAAAAGGATGACGTAAACTTTCAAAAGTTGGTACAATGCTTTGAAGAATTGAAAGATTCGTTCAGTGCCGTTGATATTACAGTTGAGGTTGGTGAACCTGAAACTATCGAAAGTAATGGTGCTTTTGTAGTGGTGCAGAACGATAGAAGTGTTGTTAATATGACAAGCGAAGAGTTACAAGAAATTATACAAACAACAGAAAGGATTCGTAATAAATTAATTGCTTTATAATATGAAAAGACTATTTGTTATATTGATTTTAGCAATTTTTTGTTTGAGTATTTCAACAAAAGTTGACGCGCAATGCAAGCAACAGCTTGTTTATCAATGTGCCACACAGACCGAAAAAGCCATATACTTACGTGATTTTAATACTAAACTTAGACGTGAAAAAGGCATAGATGAAACAGGAATGAAGTGGACTGTAGTACTAAACAAAGGTACCCAATATAGGTTCAGCTTATGTGCTCCCGATGGATACCAAGATATGGTGGTACTCACACTTTATGATAGCGAACACCCTGAAAACTCTAAACCATGGGGTTGCACTTATGATAAAACAACCAAAACAGATAGGAAATCATTTGATTTTATTTGTAATAAAACTGCAATGTATTATATCTCTATTAGATTTAAACCAAATGTAGGAGATAAAAAAGCATGTGCAGTTGGTATCCTATCTTTTGTAGGAAAAAGCAAATAATTCGCTTTTTTTTGATAGATAACTTTCTTCATTCGGCCATTTCTTAGAAAATAGGGAATGGCTTTTTTTTTCTATAAGAGTAATTATAATTTTTTTTTATTCTATGGTTGGCTTTCTTAAACTTATTTTAATATTGGTTTTATTGTCTTTAAATACTGTTTTGGCAGGAAATTTTTTGTTTGATAATTTTTATTATTCAAAATCTGATAGTGATTCTATCACATTTACATGCAAATATTTTGATTTTGATCCTAATTTTGTTACATATCAGCAATTGATTAAACTTGGTTTTACTGCAAAGCAAACCGAATCTTTTTTGGACGATAGAGAACATGGAAAAAAATTTTATTGTATAAACGATGTAAAAAATTATTATCTTTTTAAAAACAAGTTTTCTGATTTGGAGTCTTGTATAAAAATTGATTTTGAAAAAATTGCCAATGGTAACCCTTTGTATAATCTTAATGAGTTGAGTTTTTCTGATTTTGAAAAATTAGGGTTGTTTTCAAAACGTGAAATTGTACAAATTATTGAGTTGCGTAGTGTGTTGGGTGCTTTTTATTCTGTCGGTCAACTTAGAGATATTAAAACTATTGATTTTCAAAAATTTAATGAAATAAAACAATATTTTTATGTTTGTACTCCTGATAGTTTCAATACGTTAAAGATAAATGAAATATCTGCGCAACAACTTGAACAACATCCGTATTTTTCTCACAAACAATCGTTAGCGGTTGTAGATTATCGTAGTAAGCATATAAAGATTAGTTGTGCTGCCGATTTGTTGGCTGTTGGGTGTTTTTCTGCAGTTGAAGTAAAAAAAATTATAAGGTATTTGGAGTTTTAGTTTTTGATGAGTTGCAATATATATTCATCGCTCCAACCGTTTCTGTTTAAATGCCAATGTTTTAAGTGTCCACATTTAATAAATCCATTTTTTTCAAAAAGATTTATGCTTGGCTTATTTGTTACAGCAATGTTGCAATATAGTTGATGAAGATGAAGAACATCGAAACAATATTCTATTAGTAGTTTTAATGCGTTGTCGGCGAGTTTTTTGCCACGTTGTTTAGTTTCGTTTATTGCAATTCCTACGCCTGCTCGCATATTTGTTGGGTCAAAATCAAAAATGTCTATTAATCCTGATGGAATTTCTGTTTTTGTTTCTACTATAACTAATCTTAGTTGTTTGGCTTCGTAAATGTCAAGTGATGCTGTTTCTGCAATGTATTTTGCCAACGTATATTTCGAATATGGTGTGTTTGTTATGCTTACTTCCCAAATATTCGGATCATTTTCCCATTTGTATAGGTAGTCAATGTCGTCTGGTTCTAACGCTCGTAGATATGTAATTTCGTTTTTTAACATTTTTTTATTAAAAAATCCGTATTATCTGTTAAAAGACAATACGGATTAGTGTTTATTTTATTTAAAAATATTACTTAGCGGCTTCATCTGCAGCGCGTTTAGCAGCAAGTTTTTTCAAAACTTCATCTTGTGTTGCTGCATTGAGCTGTTCGTATTGAGCAAATTCCATTGAGAAACTTGCACGTCCAGATGAAATGTTTCTCAAATCGTTAGCATATCCAAACATACCTGCAAGAGGAACAAAACCTTTAATTTCTGTTAAACCTTTGCGGTGTGGGTGAGGACCTTGTTGTTCTATACGACCACGACGTTTGTTCAAGTTACCAATAATGTCGCCCATGTATTCGTCGGGAGTGATTACTTCGAGTTTCATCACAGGTTCGAGAAGTACTGGGTGTCCTTTCATGAAGGCTTCTTTGAAACATATTGATGCACAAGTTTGGAATGCGAAGTCTGATGAGTCAACTGGGTGGAAACTACCATCGTATAGGTTAATTTTTACGTCAACAACAGGGAATCCTGCCAATACACCTTTTTCAAGTGTTTTTTGGATACCTTTGTCAACCGATGGTATAAATTCGCCAGGGATATGTCCACCTTTTACGGTGTTTTCAAATTCGTAGCCTTTGCCAGGATTTGGCGACATTATCATGCGGATTTCTGCAAACTGACCTTTACCACCAGATTGTTTTGCGTATTTGTAGTGAGCATCTTGTTCTACAAGGAAAGTTTCGCGATATGCTACAGAAGGTTCGCCAACTTCAACTTCAACTTTAAATTCTTCTTTAACGCGGTCAACCATAATTTCGAGGTGAAGTTCACCCATACCAGCAATTACGGTTTCGTTTGTTTCTTCGTCGTATTGAGCTACGAAAGATGGGTCTTCGTTTGCCAATTTGTGAAGAGCTTCACCCATTTTTTGTTGATCTTTCTTGTTTTTAGGCGAAACTTTGAGCTGAATTACAGGAGGTGGTACAGCAATTGACTCCAAAACTACAGGGTTGTTCTCGTCGCAAAGTGTATCTCCAGTCTTTGTTTCTTTTAAACCAATGAGTGCTACAATATCGCCAGCAACTGCTTCTTGTATTTCAATACGTTCTTTTGCTTTGATTTTGAATATACGTCCGATACGTTCTTTTTTGCCTTTGTTTGAGTTTTCGAGCGTCATTCCGGGTTTGATTACACCTTGGAAAACACGAGTGAAAACTTGTTGACCAACGAATGGGTCGTTGATAAGTTTAAAAGCCAAAGCAGCTACAGGAGCATTTTGAGTTGGTTTAACTATAATTTCTTTTGATTCGTCGTCAGGGTCTTTTCCATGTACATCTGGAAGATCAAGTGGCGATGGAAGATAGTCAACAACAGCGTCAAGTACAAAGTGAATACCTTTGTTTTTGTAAGACGAACCGCAGAATACAGGTGTGAAAACCAAGTTGATACAAGCTTTACGTACAGCAGCTTTAATTTCATCAACTGTTATGCTGTCAGGGTTTTCGAAATATTTTTCCATTAATTTTTCATCCACTTCAGCAACTTTTTCCAATAATGTGCTGTGGCAACTTTGGTATTCGTCTTCGTATTCAGCTGGACGTGGGATTTCTTCGTAATCTTTATCAACGAATTTGTAGCATTTTCCTGTTACAACATCAATTACGGCGTAAAAAGCGTCTTCAGAGCCACAAGGAACTTCCATTTTAACTGGGTGTGCGTCAAGCATTTCGTCCATCTGTTTAACTACAGAGTCGAAATCTGCGCCCGAGCGGTCCATCTTGTTGATGTATGCTACGCGGGGAACGCGGTATTTTACAGCTTGATTCCAAACCGTTTCTGATTGGGGTTCTACACCACCAACGGCACAGAAAACAGAAATAAGACCATCGACAACACGCATGGAGCGTTCCACTTCCATTGTAAAGTCAACGTGTCCTGGGGTGTCAATAAGGTTTAAGTCGTATCCTTTCCAATGTGCAGATATTGCAGCCGATTGAATGGTAATACCTCTTTCTTGCTCTTGTTTCATAAAGTCCATTGTGGCTGCGCCATCGTGAACTTCGCCGATTTTGCGGTTTACTCCGGTGTAAAACAATATACGCTCAGAAGTGGTTGTTTTACCTGCGTCGATATGGGCAGCGATACCGAAGTTTCTTAACTTTTCTAATGACATCTCTTTTATTTATTAATGTTTAATGTTGTCTGTTTATAAAATTCAACGCGCAAAATTAGTATTTTTTTTTCATTTTCAATTTTTTAGACAAGGAATTTTTATTTTTTTTCAAAAAAATGTTTTTATTAACTCTTTTTGGCTACATTTTTGGCGTTGTAATCATTAATTATAATGGGTTTTCGAGGTTATTTTGTTTTTTAGTGTAATAAATATTAAAAAAAATGTTTTATTTTAGTCAATTTTTTACTTTTGCATAAAATAAGATTACAAACTATGAAAAACTTTGTTTCTAAAATATTTGTATTTATGGTTTGTGTTTGTGCTTTTGGTTGCAAAGATAGTTCAACATTTTGGCATGGCAACACTACCTATCGTACATCGTGTATGTATCTTAACTTTTGGAATACAGATACATCTAAAAATAGTAGTTCGGTTTATGGAAATTGTCCAAGATTGGAGATAGATAAAGTTAACAGTTCAAAATGTATTAACACTGATTATTCTAAAACTTTTAAAGGTCAGATTGGTGATGATCCGTCGCAAGTTGAAATTATAATTGATAATATCAGATTGGCGGACGAATACGGTTATTTTGAAGTTAGAAATGTTGAGGTTGAAGAATATTCTGACGAAGGTTTTTGGGAAAAAATGTCGGTTAACACTAATCCTGTTGTTGTAGAACCATTGAAAGGGCTTGACGTTGTGTTGGTGCTTGATGCCAGCGGAGCTATGCTAAAATCGTCAGTGCTGTTAAAACAATGTGCAACAAATTTTATTTCCAGAATAGTATCAAAAGTGCCAACTGCACAATTTGCAGTGGTAGCATTTTCTGATGATATAAATGCAACCAAACTAACTGACGCTACTCAGGCAGAAAGTTACATAAATCAAATGCAATTTGAGGGACAACCATTACTTTATAGTGGTTTAGATACAGCCATTACGATACTTGCCAATTCTGATGTATCAGCAAGAGTTATGGTAACGCTTACTTCTGGAAAAAAGTCTGATGCCGATACCAAAACCATAGATGATATAGTTAGTAGGCTTAATCAAGACGTGGATTTCCAAAAAATTCAAAGTTTTGCTATTGCTTTTAATAGCGAAACGGAAATTGATAAGAATATAAAGGAACGTGTAGAAAAGTTTTGTCTTCGAGGTTTTGCAATGTATCCAGAGGATGATGATGATTTTGCTGAGTCGTTTGAGTATTTTTCGTCATCTATTACTGTGGGCTGTGATTTAAAATATACACGCCTAGCAACAAAATATAGTGAAAATAATAAGAAAAAAATAAGATTTAAATTTGTGTCGGATCAACAGCGATTGTAGCATTATGAAAAAAATATACACTTTATATATAATAGTTTGTTTAATGACTATTGCCATAAATTCCAAAGCTCAAGATGTAAAATTTGGTGTTTATGCAGGTTATGCACGTTCGTTATATGGTATTTGCGACGAACACGAAGGACAATGCGGATTTTTGCCACTTGCAGTATCGCTTAGCCGCGTTATAGAAGAAGATAAACTTGATATTGGTATTGAGGCACGAATAAACTTAATTAAACCAGCTTTTGCCCTTAAACATCCATTGGACGGCACAAAAGCATATACCAATAAATTTTGTGGTCAATATATTGAAGCATTTGGAAAATATTATCCAATAGATTTACCAGTTTTTGGCATTGCTGGTGCAGGAGTGTTTGTAAACAATCATAAAAAAACTATTTACGAAACAAGTTATTATGAGAGTGAACCATGGTTAAAAAATGACTATAAGCGCGTGGAAAAAACTGCATATAAGATATCGTTTGCCTTTAATATTGGATTTGGAGTAAGTTTTGGTTCCGAACGTAAGTTAGATTTTACGGTGCGTTATCATTACCATAAAAACAAGTTAGCAAACGATGAAGAAGATTTAGGATATGCCGCTGGAGACATTTCCTTTGGACTTGGATATAGATTTTGAAAAAAAATAAAAAAATTCAAGTATTATTGTTGCAAATTTAGGGAAAATTTTTTATAATATGAACAGTGATTTGGGCAATTTTGATATTTTTGTGAGGAAAATTTAAAAAAACACTTGCACTTTTGTATAAAATGTATTATATTATATTCGTGAAAACGATTAAGTGGTTTTACGTAACACGTTCTATACGCAGGGAGTGAAAATGGGCACCTTAAAGGAAATAGCCGCTAAGTGTCAAGTAAGTACAGCAACAGTTAGTAAAGCGCTGAACGATCATAAAGACATAAGCGACGAAACCAAGGAGCTTGTACGTAAAGTCGCTAAGGAAATGAATTATTTTCCTAACGCGAGTGCGAGAGCACTTAAAACAAGACGTACATATAACATAGGAGTTCTCTTCGCTGATGAAGCTAAAAATGGTCTGACTCACGATTACTTTGCCGGAGTGCTTGATAGCTTTAAGCGCACAGTTGAAAAAAAAGGATATGATATTACATTCGTCAATACCAATATAGAAGGAAGAAATGGTCTATCATTGGTAGAACATTGCAGATACAGAGGATTCGATGGAGTTATGATCGCTTGTATGCTGTTTGAAGATGAACAGATACAGGAGTTGATAGCGAGCAAGATTCCTGTGGTGATCATCGACTATACAGCTATTGGAAGAATATCAATAGTTTCGGATAATGTCTCGGGAATTGAAGACTTGCTTACGTTTGTATATAAGAAAGGTCACAGAGACATTGCATATATACATGGTGATGACTCATCTGTTTCGAGAGACAGAATATATTCATTTAGAAAGACGGCAGCTAAACTGGGAATTAAAGTGCCTGATGAATATATGATTGAAGCACCGTATAGAATAATGACCGCGTCACAAAAAGCAACAGCCAAATTGCTGGATTTAAAAAATCCACCTACCTGCATTTTCTATCCGGATGATTATGCTGCATTTGGTGGTATTAATGAGATTAACAAAAGAGGACTTAATATACCGGAGGATATTTCGGTAGCAGGATATGACGGTATAAGGATTGGGAGGCATATCAAACCGGAACTTACTACACTACGCCAGGATACGGAACTGATTGGTCAGAGGGCAGGAGAAAAATTAATTTCTCTTATTGAAAAACCTAAAGAAACCAAGATTGAAGAAGTAATAATAAAGGGTGAAGTGTACGAAGGGAATACGGTTAAAGATATAAATTAAAATTTAATATGGTGAATATTATATTACTAAGTTCGTGATAAGTCAGATGCTAATTAATGATGTTATTGACGAGGGTAATAATAATATAATTAAGAATCATACCCGTAAGGGTAAAAAAAAATCAACCAAAGCCACATTGTGGCAAAAAAATTTCGGAGGTAGATAGCATGAGAAAAAAATTTTTAAGTGTTTTACTAGTTTCAGCTATGGCTACATCTTTATTAGCAAGTTGTGGCGATAAGAAAGATGACAGCACAAGCAGTAAGGGATCATCAGATATCGATCCTACAAAGGCACCGGACACAAAGGACTGGGATGACAGCAAGAAGATTTATGCATATTCTTGGGATGATGACTTTTCAAACAAATTAAATTATGTTCTTGATAAGTATCCAGATTACAAGGATTATGTAGAATTCGTTACTCTTGGTGTTGGTGGTACATCAGATGAATACAAGACAGGTATTGATGAAGCTCTTAAGAGCGACAAGTATCCATCACTTATTCCAGCAGATAACGATGTTGCTAAGTATTGGTCAGAAGATGATGATAAGACAATGAATCTTTATGATCTTGGATTCACAGATGATCTTCTTAAGAACAGCTATGATTTTGCTAAACAGTATGGTACATACGGCGACGAACTTAAGTGCGTAACATGGCAGGGTTGTCCGGGTTCTGTATTCTACAGAAGAGACATTGCTAAAGAAGTATTTGGTTCAGATGATCCTGAAACAGTTCAGGATAAGCTTAAGGATTGGGATTCATTCTTTGCAGCAGCTGATGAACTTAAAGCAGCTGGTTACAAGATTGTATCTTCACCTACAGACGTTAAGTACGCAATCTGGGATACACAGAGTCAGCCATGGGTTACTGTAGCTGATGATGATTCTGAAACACTTTCACTTGATGGCGCTGTATCAGAATATCTTGAAAAAGGTAAACAGCTCTTTGATGGTGATTACACAAACGGCGGCGGCATGTGGGAAGAACAGTGGGCTGCTGATATGACAGATGATGGTAAAGTATTCTGTTACTTCTGCTGTCCATGGATGGTAGGTGTTATGACAGGTAACGGTGCTACAGAAGGTAACTGGGGCGCTGTAGTTGGTCCTACATCATATCATTGGGGCGGTACATATGTATCAGTTGGTAAAGAAACAAACAACCCAGAACTTTGCGCATTCTTACTTTATGAATTAACTTGTGATCCGGAAATCGCAGTAGCAATCACAAACGGTACTGGTGACTTCTGTA
>CALFIU010000175.1 GCA_937877455.1 uncultured Bacteroidales bacterium | reverse complement strand
TAAAAAATTAGGTAAAAAAATCTTTCAATTCCAACTGGTTCGATTAAAATACAGACATGTGTAGAGTATTATTTTTTTGTTTCGGATTTCAATTCCAACTGGTTCGATTAAAATTGTTTTCGATAACTCACTTTATTCTGTTGTTGGTACATTTCAATTCCAACTGGTTCGATTAAAATTTCAATTCTTTCGTCTGTTGCACAAAATGTTGCCGCATTTCAATTCCAACTGGTTCGATTAAAATTGATTATTTTAATTCTGCTGCGATAGACCCTATGCAATTTCAATTCCAACTGGTTCGATTAAAATTCTTCTGCCATCATCGCCGGTGCTGCGTCGCTGGCATTTCAATTCCAACTGGTTCGATTAAAATACGACCGTCTAAATCTATATCATATACATATGTACCATTTCAATTCCAACTGGTTCGATTAAAATGCTCGTAATTTCTTTGACTTCCTAAAGAGCCATTTATTTCAATTCCAACTGGTTCGATTAAAATAAAGAGTGAGAGAATCAGTATCAGTCACCGTTTGCAATTTCAATTCCAACTGGTTCGATTAAAATCAAACATGGTATATTAAGTTAAATGACATCCCTTTATTTCAATTCCAACTGGTTCGATTAAAATCCCAGTCAAGCCCTGCGTCTGTCAATCCGTTTCAAAATTTCAATTCCAACTGGTTCGATTAAAATTCCCGACTGGTTTTGTATCAGAAGAGTTTTTAAAATTTCAATTCCAACTGGTTCGATTAAAATCCTGACTTCAAAATGCTTTGTATGCCTTTGAAATCGGGACAAAGGTACAAAAAATAATTGGAAAAATTGTCGATGTGTAAAACAGAAAAAAGCATCGGCTTTCGACAACCGACAACTAATCAATGTGTTAGCCTACAAAAATATTGTAAAAAAACTTTCAAAATGTTGTCTATGGCACTCTTAAAAATGACATCGACAACCTACAAGTTTACAAAAAATTGTCCGTTGTGTTACGCTCAACGCCTATAATGCGCTTATCCATAAACATTTGCGCACGCGACGAAAAGATGATTATGCTGTCTTCGTCGGGATTCATAAAATCACGCGCCGATGCTTCCAACTGTTTAAGTTGCAACTCTGTTATTTCGCCCTCAAACACCGAGTTCTGAATCCAATTCAAGTATTTGCGGCAGAGTTTTAACATCTTGTTTACACGTTTCTCGCCAAAATCATAAACTAAAATCACGTACATTTTATTATATTTTTAATCGTTTTTCAATATGTCAAAGAACTTTTTTTCAATGCGTAATGCATAATTCATAATGCCATCATATTAATTGTCAATTTTCAACTTTCAATTTACCAATACATCTTGAACGGCTTGTATTCTTCAATGCCGAGCAAGTGCTTTACGAGTTTGTAACATTCAAGTTTTATCAAATGCTTGTAACTGACGTTCCTGCCAAGCGACTTGTGACGGATTGTTTCCTTGTAACGCTCCTCCATCGCCTGCACAAAAATCTTTTTGCCCGATTGGTTAAGAAGGCAACTGTTTAACTTGCGGTCAAAATGCTGCGGCTGTATCATCTTTTTATTCAGTACTTTAAAGATGACACGGTCTACAATTATCGGCTTAAAAATCTCCGAAATGTCGAGGCTTAGCGAGTACCGCCTTTCGCCTGGCGAATGAAGGTAACTTATCGTTGGGTTCAACTGAGTATGGTGAATCGTCCGCAAAGTTTCGGAATAACACATCATATTGCCAAACGAAATCAGGGCGTTAACCTCGTTTTGAGGCGGTTGTTTGGTGCGGAGTTCCATCACAAAATCGTTGATTATCAAGTCAAAAGCCGAATAATACGTCTGACGTATCATACCCTCGGTGCCCATCAGTTCCTTGATGTCTTCGGTGGAGTTGATTAGTGCAGCCAAATCGTTGATTTTCTGAATATAAGATTCTAAATCCTTGCCACGGTTGTCGTAATATTTCAGGTTTTTGACCATATTAAAAGCCGCGCCTTCGATAAACTTTCGCGCTATCTCCAAACGTTTTTTCTTGTTTTGATACGCTGCCGTCTGAGCCAAAAGAAGTTTGCCGCTCAAAACGCTGTCTCTTGGCATAAAGGAGCCGGTGTAGTTTTCGTAATAATCGAAAAAATGCACCGCTATGTCCTTCTGCCCCAAGAAGTTGAACAATGCGCTGTTGGCTTTAAGACTACCGAACACATAAATGTCGCCCACCTGTTCAACGGGCAGAAACTTAGGCTTGCCGAGGGTTTCGATGCCGTTGCCGTCCTCAGTTATTGCAGTGAATTTCAGAGTGTTGTCTTTACGCTCCAAAACTCCTGGGTTAAAAAGGTAATAAGTCTGTTTCATAGTCAGTCGTCGTTTTCGTTAACAAAGCACAATTCGTAATAACTGCAATTTTTGCAGTAACTTTTCTTAACTATCGGCGGACAATTGTCTGAATCGCAGATAGTTTCAATTTCTTGGCAGATGGTTTCTATCTTTTTGCGGTCGTCGTCGGTGAGTTCCACCTTTTCGGTCTGACGCATTGTTGGGTATTCCAAAACACCCGAAACGCCCGAAATACCATGTTTTTCAAAAACATAAATATAGTATTTCAACTGCCACGAATGAGCCTTTTCTACCTTGTTGCTCTTTTTGATTTCGTGAATCACCTTATTTTTAGCATCATAATAATCCACCTTGACGCCATCGATTTCCACCTCTTCGTACTTTTCGCTACGTTTGGGATAACTATTCTCGTGAACGAACTTTCCTTCCGCCACCAATTCGGAATTCTGCTCCATATTGATGCCGTTGGAAAACAGCCAAAGTTTCCGTCTGCAAACCTGATAATAGTTGAAATGTGTGCCAGTAGGGTTCATAGTAAACTGTTTGTTTCGTTAATAACTTCGTCCAACAATGTTCGGTCTTCCTCGTCAGCCTGAATCCGCTCCAACTCTTTGCGACGCAGATTGAATCTCTCGTAGATATCGTTCACCACGCGTTCCATCTCTGCATTTGAAACGCTGCCTTTGCCTTGCAAAATATCTTTGTCGTGAAACATCAATACACTGTCAGCTGTTTTGCGCCAATAATCCAAAGTCAAGTCCTTTTTTTCTTTTACCCTCAGTTCGGCAGTATCTAAAAACAAAGTAGTCAGGCGGTTGAGTGTATCAACTTCATTTGCGTCCAAATAATTCTTTGCAATAATTATGTCTTGTTTTCTAACCACTGACCCCTTCCAAGAGGTAAGTCCCATATTGGATTTGTTGGCATCGGCACGCGAAACAATGATTTCGGCGGCGGTTTTATGAGTAACAGCATACAGCAACTTATTCTGAGTTTCGGCAAAAAACATTTGTGTTGCCTTTTCCTTAGTCTCGTAGTCGCTACTGAGCGCAAACAAATCCCTGAGTTTCTGATAGAAACGTTTTTCAGAAGCCCTGATGTCGCGGATTCGTTCAAGGAGTTCGTCAAAATAATCGGGCTGACCTTTCGGGTTTTTCAACCTTTCGTCATCCATCGTGAATCCCTTTACCAAATATTCCGACAAATGCCTTGTTGCCCACTGACGGAACTGCGTACCGCGCTTGCCCCGTACCCTATATCCAATGGAAATAATCATCTCCAATGAATAAAAGGTAACATTGTAGTTTTTACCATCAGCGGCAGTTATTAAGTATTCCTTAATAACTGATTTTTCATCCAACTCTTTTTCTTTCAATATGTTAGATATATGCGTATTGATATTGGCAACCGAGGTGGCAAAAAGTTCCGCCATCTGTTTTTGGTTGAGCCAAATCTTGCCATCCTTGGCGTACAGTGCAACAGACGCCTTGCCGTCGATGGTGTTGTAGATGATAATATTGCTTTCTGTATCGGGCATAGGTTTTTGATTTTTTGTTTCCAACTGTTGCATTTTTTGCAACGGTTGAAAAGTGGTTGTCGTAAAAAATACAACAACCACTATTTTTCTTGTTTACAATTGATTTTCGTAATCGAAATCGCTCAGCATTTCGATGAGTTTTGCTTCGGCATTTTGAAGAGCATCGGCGGATTCGGTTTCTGTTACGATGTAGTTTGCACACGGCAAAGTGATAAATACATCTGCACCTGCGGTTTCGTCGATGATTGGTTTTGCTTTCGGCTTTTCGCTGTCGTCGATGAGTTTGGCGCGTATTGCGCCGGCAACGGTGTTGGCATTGCCGCTGATAGCTACCGCCAAAGTTTCCATCAGACTGAATGTGCGTGATTGGTTTGATGTAATGCGCCAATTAAGAATTGATTTTGCCAATACAGGAATAATCTTGTCGCGCTGTTCCTTCGGCAAAATAAGGCATTCGCCGAAGACGTTCTTGCTTAGTATCCAACCATTTGTTTTGAGTTGTTCTACCATTTCTGTTGAAATTTCAGGCTCGTACTGATTGGTTGAAACACAGAACAATGTCCGCAAATCAATTGCAATGTCATAGACAAACAATCCTGATGCTCGATAATTGTTCGGAATCCATTTCCTGAAAAGACTACGGTCTGAGCCTTCCAACAGAGCCTCAATTTGCTCTTCTGTCAATTCAGTGCCACCCATTCTTACTTTGACTTTGTGCACTTCCGGTCGGTCTGAGCGGTCGAATGTTACGTTTTCAGACCATTTTGTCACCAACAAGGGATGAAGTGGATGCATCGCCGAAATCGACAACGGACTTCTGCGCTTAACTGTACGTTCCTTGCCTTCCTTTACGGCTCGCATCCAACCGCCTAAAAGTTGGTCGGGATAATTAGGGTCGCAAATTGACAAAACTTCACCTTCTCCCAATTTCTTGTCCTTGACATCAAAGACAAATGTTGTAGGCGCAGGTGTCGTGCCAAGGATTTCAGTCATCGTTGACAACACGGATCTTTTGACCTGCTGTCCGCTTGAAAACGGCACATAGCATTGAAACTGTGGGTCAAAATAACTTTTCTGTCCGTTATCTACGCAGAAAACGGCGTTCTCCGCGTGTTTCAGTCCGCGAAGGTAAATGAAATTGTTCTTGTTCATTTGTCTATACATTTTGATTAAACAAATTTTTTCCCTGTTGATTGTTTTTGTTTTCCAAACCGGCATAGTGAAACCTTATAAGTGTGAGATAATAAGGCACATTGTCAGTTGGCATCACATTCACTGTTTTGGCATTTTCTTCAATTTTGTCAAATGCCTCTACATCTTCTGCGATTTCGCTCAAAGCCGCAATGAACGACTTTTTGGAGGTAGCAGAGAGGATGTTTTTTACCAAATTCTCTCTTTTGGTACTATTTTGCTTGTCTTTTTTGACGTATGTCTGCAATGCTTTTGCAAACTCTTGGGACTTGTCCCACAATTCCTGATTGTTTAACATAGCCAATAACCAAATTTGATATGTGTGAAAACTTACTTTTTGTTTATCATCGTCTTCCTTGTATTTAGGAAGTTTGATTTCGCCTTTTTTGTCTGCCGCCATATACGGTGCAAGGCCTTTGGGCTGCATTGCTTCGACACCGATTGCGCCTTTTTGACAGCATACCCGCAGTCCATTTTCCGTACCCCACAGTTCGTCAGCCTTTTTACCTTCGTCAATGTTTTTGAAAATCTTTTGGTAAAGTTGCAACGGCCTTTTGATATGCTCGAGGTTGAACGGAATGAAACCAATCGTCGTGTTGGTCTGTCCAAAATTATAGACATAGCCCATAATCTGCGGATTTGGGAAATGTCTTGCGATTCCAATCAGCACCTTCGTCCATAACCGGACTTGCACGCTAATTCCACCGTCCTTTGAGGTTTCAAACGGGGTGAAATTGGCCATAGGTTCATCGGCAAAATAATTATTATTGTCGTAACGATGGGCAAGCCATTGTCCGTTCCACGTATTTACCTGATTTCCTTTGAGTTTTTGGGTTTCGTCAAGCGCGGTTCTGTACACTTTCCAACCCTCAAACAAATCCAAAAGAATTTCGGGTTCAGAAAACAAAATCGAAATTCCGCCTTGCAACCCTATTCCCAAACTTGCCCCAAACCACGAATAATAAATATCGTCGGTTTCGGTTTTCAAACTGATGTTTGTTACTTGACCGGAAGTGGTGGCAAATTCTTTCTCCTCGGATGCAGGATAGCCGGGCGCGATACTTGAATCAAGATTTTGGACTTTTGACGCTTTTAAAACAAAATCCTGCAACTTTTCTTTCCGTTCGTCTTTTGAAAGTGTTTCAACTTTCTGACCTTTCTTCATTTGGACGAAAGGCGAATTTGTTATCCACATCAAATACTTGTTGCTGTCGAAAAACAACGGATAATACACCTCAACAAAAAACGTCTTGGCATCATAGTCGGTGCCGAACTTCTTGTTGTAGGCTTCCAAAAATATTTTCCCTATCGTTGATGTTATCATTTTCCAAAATCTTTATAAAAATTCAAACATTTTGTAATATTCTGGTTTGGCATACTCCAAAAGCAATCCCAATTCTTCGCTGTAAGCCTTGTCGGGTATCACAAAAGGCCGCGAGCCCTGTTTTAGTTGTTCTAATTGGTTGTGTGCCAAAGAATTGTAACTGACAGGTATCTCCAATTCCATTCTTGCCGAAAGGTTTTCTCGGTACTCGTCAATGTCGCCCTGAGCAATGCAGACAGCCGAATTGATGTCCAACGCCTCCAACAATGCCGATTTTGCGTTATGGCAGAGTTCCATGATTTTCCATTTGCCGTCGGTAAATACCGCGCCCGAACAGTCGATGTTGGGGACACATATTTCAGGGTAAACTTCGTCAATCATATTTTGCAACGATGTTTCCTCAAGCACTTTCCCGTCGGGTAAAACGTCAAAACTCTTTTGCAAAACCGCCATATCGTATGGCCGCGCATCTTCCTTGGTCTCGGGCGGTTTAATCACGTAAATGTCCTTATATTTCCCGATTGTTGCCTCCGTGCGCTTTCGGTTGATTCGCCCAAAACGCTGAATCATAGCGTCAATCGGCGCACATTCGGTAATCATTACGTCGAAACTAATATCGAGGCTCACCTCAACCACCTGAGTGGAAACCACGATACACGCATCTGAAGATTGATTGAAATCATCTTTGAGCATTGTTTCCAATTTTGCTCTGTCGCAACGTTTAAACCGACTGTGTATCAACATTTTGTCAATATCAGGATAAATATCCGACAACCTTTCGTATAGTTCTTGCGCACGTTTTACCTGATTGCAAACAACAAGTATCTTCTTGTTTTCGTCAACAGCATTGGCAATCAATTGATAGCAATCGTCAACGCTTGATATTTTGTGTATGATATGGCGGTTGAATGTTGTGAGTACGTCGTCGGAAAGACTTACTTCATACACTTCGTCTTTGCCGCCCAAAAGTTCCAAAATCTTGTTGTACAATACTTTGGGCATTGTGGCAGTACCGACGTGAAGCCGGCAGCCCGAATGTTTCAAAATCTCAATGATTTTCAATACAATCGCCTGAATTTCACTCGCGTATGTATGAATTTCGTCCAAGATGATGTCGCAACCTTTCAAATCAAGCAACATCGCTTCATAGCCTTTGATACCAAAAACTATTGATGCCATTTGATGCGGCGTCATCACTTTTATTGATGCGCCGATGTGCCGTTGCATTATACGCTCTTCCACTTTTCCCTCTTTTACTTTGAGGTTTGACGCGCCGTGAAGCAAAAAGACTTGCGTGTCTGTATCTTTCAGGTCGCTCTTGATTCGGTCGTACATTGCGTTGATTGACGCCTGAAATGGCAGCGTGTAAAACACCCTTCCACGGCAACGCCGCAACAAAAAGTCGGTTTTGCCCGCACCTGTGGGGGCTGTTACCAAAGTGTGTTTTCGTGGGTCGTTGGTCGAAATCAGCGACAACGGGTAGAGATGATGGCGGCGGTTGTAAAACGTCAAGTCAGGTTTTATGAATAATTTGTCGAGAGTGTAATCCATTTTTTCTGCCAATGCCGATGCAAAATGGTCTGCCGCCATCAAAAGTCCTTTCCATTCGGAACAGTTCAATTGCTTGTCGCTGCAATAATCAACGGCAAAATCATAATTTTCTTTTGCTTCGTCTATGCTGATTGGATGTGATTCAAACCCAAAACTTTTTAAAATATTCAAAGCAGTTTGGCTCCATTCGTCAAACTTTTCAGAATGTCGCGCAAAACTATCCATATTTCCATCCAAATCGAGCAAGCCTTTTTCGCGGACATCTTTGTAAATTGATTTGTGATGCGCCACAATCATGTCTATTATGGCAGGGCGTTGTTTTTCTGGCAGCAACGAAATAAAAAACAACGAGGCTATTTCGTGTCTGAACACAAACCCGGGCCGCGGTATATATCCATGTTTCAATGTTTTTTGAAACACAGGGCTAACTTTCCCAATGTCGTGAAGAATAGCACCTTTGTAAGCCGTATCGGTGTCAAATCCAGCATATCGGGCAAACACAACGGCTGTGTCGGCAACACTTTTCAGATGTTCCGTCAGCGGCATCGCGCCGTCGTCCTCGCTTTTGGCCAATATGTAGTTGAATTTGTCAGCCATTTTTATAAAAGTTTGTTGCCGTTATATTCAATCCAACCGTACATTGGCGAGTTGTTGTCGAAGCGGTTGTAACCCACAAGAAAGGAATTGTCAGATTGTCCGAACCTCAGTTCAAAGCCTTCCAATTCAGCAAATTGTTCTTCGCTCAATTCCTGAATTTCCGAATCGGGCAGCATGACATCCTCGTTTCTGCAAAGGCAGATGTGCTGTTTAGCCGCAGTTTCGGCATCTTCCAAATTATTGAAAGCCAAATATAAAACAGGGTCAAGCATTACGCCGCGTTTCAAAATAGAACGGTCGCGGGACATCTCTTTTTTTGTAACTTTCCAACCTCGTGTTTGCGTTACTTCTTGTTGGGTATCAACTGCCGAATATTTTAATTTGTGCCTGACTATTTTTGATATAACGCCTTGATGTTCCAACATTTCAGGAAACAATTTTTTCTCAATTCCTTCTATAATTGAAGGTGTCAAAAACTGTTGACTGAAAGTTTCACCGTCTCGGACGGCAGTCCACGGTTTAATAAACCCGAATTTGCCTGTATATTTTACTGCGTACATATTTTTCAAGATTTAATAAATTGCACCTAAACCAATTCCTGTGCTGTTGCCGATGCCCACATTCCAAGCAAACAACTTGGATTCGGGACTGCCTTTTATTATCACAGGACATTTGT
Source organism: uncultured Bacteroidales bacterium (assembly GCA_937877455.1). GTDB lineage: Bacteria > Bacteroidota > Bacteroidia > Bacteroidales > UBA3824 > UBA3824. The sequence continues at coordinate 43,678 of CALFIU010000175.1, read as the reverse complement.
TGACACGCATACTTATGTCCCTATACCAAAAAATTGTACTTTTTTTCTGTTGGTAAGATTTGTCAAATTTAACTTCCAAATCATCATCAGGTTCAAGACCCGCTTCTTGCATTTTTGCCTTCAAGGTGTCTGTCATAACAGTTGATGACTCTGAATCATTAAAAGTAAATTCTTTACCATTTTTTTCACCAATACATGTTCGCTTTACAAATATCGGACTCGCAAAGAGGAAAACCTCGCGATTAGACAAGTCTTTATCTTCTTCGATGGTCAAATCATTTACAATCATACCGGCAAACATTTCTGGAGATTCAAGTATTGACTTTACAACTTTTTTGGCCTTGTTTGCATCATAAAAACTGATAAAAAACTTTGCTCCATGCTGACAAGTAATCTTACCATTTTCAAACTTTGCATTATGCAAAGAAGAAAACGAGTAAAGCGAAATTTTTCCGTGGTCATCATTATCCTTACCAAGCCATTTATGCAAAACGCCAACCAATTTTGAATGGTAATTGGTCGGTATCAGTTGAGTATTTGGTGTTGTATGTATATATAATCTCATAATATGCTGTTAATGTGTTTTCCGCTTGCAAATTTAACAAATTGTTCTCAAATTATGAACAAAATGTTAGTATTTTATCTGTATCACGCTGCAAAAGTAATCCGCAACTATGCAGCCTTTTTGCAGAGTTGCGGATTTTTTTCATAATTTTTCCATCTTTGGCGTATAGTGCAACCGATGCCTTGCCGTCGATGGTATTGTAGATTATTATGTTACTTTGTTCGTTGGGTATAGGTTTTAAAGCCTATAATATATATTCTACATTGTCCAAATCCACTCCTTTTTCCATAGAGTAACTGAACGGACTAATTTTTTGTAAATCAAAATACTTTTCGCTTTCTGAAAGCGGAGCGTTTTGACCTTTTTTCAAACGCACTTGAACAATACGGTTTGCCATTTTCTTCAAGTGATTTTCAATTTCTTTTTTCTTGGCTTTTATAATTGTGAAGTCAACTTTTGGTCTTTGTTTGAGCATTTCTATCAATTGTTTTTGTTTATCCAACAACTCCTCAAAATTTGAATCTTCGTCATTCTCAGCCACATAAAAACGTACTTCCGTTCCGAAATATTCTTCTTCTATAAGTTTGAAATTCCCAATTTTCTCAAACATACACGATTGTATGTCTTTCAAAAAATCATTTTCAATGTTTTTACCGTAATGAGCGAACTTTGTTTCTGATTGGATTTGATCAAAAAACAGTTTTTGAACTTCCAATAATGATTTCTCCTCATAATAGTCTTCTACAAAAGCATTGGATGTATAGTTAATCCAAACTTTGTCGTTTCCTCTGAAAATCAACTCATAACGCATTTTGTTATTGCTCATAAGTTTGAAGAGAACAACCTTGCCTTTTTGTGGCATTTTGCCGTTTCGGTTGCAGCGTCCTGCCGATTGTACAATACTTGCTACTGTTGTAAAATCACGGTAAACAATGGGGAAGTCAATATCTACTCCCGCCTCAATCAATTGAGTGGAAATAACTATAACTTTTCCATTTGATGCGAGTTTGTTTTTCGCCTCTTGTATTTTTATCTTCCTGTCATCGGGTGTAAAATGAGTATTCAAAAGAATTAGCGTTCCGTCAAACCTATCAGACAATAGATTATAGGCTTCTTTTGTATCGTCAATCGTGTTCAAAATAAGCAATACTGAATCGTCTTCTTCAATTACCATTTCGGTTAACGAATTTATATCAATAGTTTTCGCTTTGTATGTGATGGCGTATCTATTAAACAATTCGTTTTTGAAATAACTCAGCGGCAGCAATGGGGCGGGTTTTTCGTAATCAGCAAAAAAAGCTTTTATGTTGTTGTCGTAATCGGGCAATTCAAAATTTGGCTGAGTAGCCGTGGATATAATTGCGTAACTATCAAACATTTCGCAGAATTTTGACAAGTATGCGACAAAGAATCCATATAGTCTCGGTGGCAGAGCCTGAATTTCGTCCAAAAGGAAAACACAATTTGAAAAATTCGGGAGTTTTTGTAAAACAGAATTTCTGTTGCTTAAAATCGATTCAAAAAATCTTACAAATGTGGTAATTATTAATGGATATGAAAAAGTATCCTCTTTAAAGTCTAAGGCGTTTAATTCCTCAATCTTTTCTTCATCAGGCATAGAGTCCAATTCGTTTTGAATTTCGTCAAAACGTGGATTAACAGATTTTGAATCAATACGTTGTATGTATTGTTCGTATCCTTTGAATATTTTTAAGATCTCCTTTTCCACTTGTTCGGTAATTGACAAAAAGGGCAAAGCATAAATGATTCGCTTTGAACCTTTCTGTTTGATAATTTCTGCCGCCAACGATAGCAACATCAATGTTTTTCCTGAACCCGTTGGACTTGTAAGGTCGAAAACTCTCTTGTCTTTGGGCAACAAATTGTTAATGTTGTCAACAGCCTCGCAGCGTATTTGTGTTCGTAGTTTGTTTAAATCAGAATCTTGATTCAATGTTTTCAAAAATGCTTCAAGCGTATCGCAAAACACACCCGAAAATGCAATTACATCATTTTTATCATTTGCAACATAGAAATCGAATTTTGCAGCGTCAGCCTTATCTGCCTGAACCAAATTGGCAAACGCTGATTGAATTGTCAGGAAAAATGATAAGGGTTTTGGGTTTGTTTTTGGAACAAACACTATTCGTTCCAAAAAACATTTCTGAACTCTTTCATCTTTTATAAAGTTACTAAAATCAGATACTTGGTAAAAATGGTTGACATAATCGTATATAGGCAAATCGATATTTTTTAGAAACGGAAACAAATCCTTTATTTCGTTTCTTGACAAAATATATCCGTCATTGCCTGATGGACAAAAGTCAGGAAGATTGCCGTGATGCTTGGCTATCAAAACAATTAATCCAATTATTTCATTCGGTGACAACTTTTTATCTTTGTCTGCCAACACCATACAATAAAAAGCATACGCCGACAAAAGCGAGTGATTAGAATATCCTTTGGGCGTTTTACCTTCCAACTTTGCTTGGAAGTTGGGATTAATTTTGCCCAAGTCGTGAAAAACAGCGGCAGTCTCTGCAATTTTGGAACAAGTGCGGCTGTTGACATTCTTCACAACACCTTCGATATGCTTTACCAACGTTTTGTCGGGATGCGATTTATATGCTGTTATATCAGACATAATTTTTTTGTTATTTTACCATCGCTGTAAACATAATACTTGCCTTCTACCGTAATTTCGTGCGGATAATCGGGGTAAATAATGTTGACATATTTATCGGGAAGATTCCAAAAATCATCATTTTGGTACGTTGGCATTTTGTCAAACCCTATTCTAAATTCTCCTTCGATTTTAGGTTTGTATCCTGCAACAACGAACCCACCTGTTTTGAATTCGCCATTTTTCTCATCCGAAAATTCTCCCGATGATACAAACGTTAGTTCCGCCAGACAATTATGCCAACCCAAAATGGGCGGATATTCTGCATTTTCGTTTTTTACGGCATCTAAAAAACTGTCATACAGTTTTTTTGACCGTTCGTTTTGCAATGCAATCCATACAGCAAAAGCTGGTTCTCGCAGAAACTCAAAATATTTCGGCGTACCCGCAGCCGTAGGATTTATAGCGGTATGGCTTGTAAAACCCCACGAAATCTTTTTTACAGGATGCAGCAACTGCACACCGTAAAGCAAATCTTCCGACAGTTGCGGAAACAATGATTTCATTTCTTGTCGTTCGACACCTAAAACTGCCCCAATCGTTCCAATCAAGGCAGTTTTGGTTATCAAATCGTGCGAAAGCGGATTGTTGTTTGTCTCCGGTCGTTTGAAATGTCCCCAATTACCTTTTATTTCTAATTGAAAACCTTTCATAGTTCCATCTTTTCAAATTTGTCGCCTTTCAGTTTGTTCTCTATTTCAGGAATTTCAGTGTAGTAGCGTACTTTTGCAATCCTTTCATCATTCTTCAATGCAATCAATTTAGAGAAATCAAATTCGTAGTCGTCCATACTACGGATTGTTTCGCCCTTTTTATCGTCTTTGGGCTTGATAGAAACCAACCTGTCTGCACCGTAAATCTTTTTGTTAGATTCTGCGTAAACGATTTCGACCAAAAGGACAGAATTTTGTCCAACCTTGCTACGCGAAAACGAACTGCCCTCGCCGCTTGTGCCGTACCAAAGACCTTCGTACATCAGTTTCAAATCTTCTTCTGAAAGTCCCGTTGTTTCAGCGACTTTTGGATTAACCCATCCGTGAATCTGCATTACAGAATAGGGAACAAGCGTAGTTGTACCGATAGAACCTTGCGCATTATTCTCATTCGATGTAAAATGAGTTGTGTTTTGGTGCATTCTCAAATCAACTTCATTGAGCGATGGATTCAACAATGCAAATTGAACTGGTCCTGTGAATTGAACGTGTCCATTGGTGAATTCTTTGTCTTTACCATCAATTTTAAATTTAGGTTTATCTTCAAGAGTTGAAATTCCACCAAACAAACGCACATCAATTTGCTGTTTTAGTATTTCGCCGATGTCTGTGGATTTCTTTTCGTTCTGGTTTTCAGCAAGCCACTTCAAAACGTTCTTTGAATCGGTTTTGCCTGCACCTGTTTTCTCGCTGACATAGATTGAAAGATTCTTGACATCTTCCAAATATGTTCTGATGAAACGTTTGATTCTCACATCGCTGACAAGGATTTTCTTTGTTTCCTCGTCGTAGCGTTGCTCTCCTGTAAACGGATCGCCGTTAGGAATGTTGTACGAGGTTTCGTACAAGAACAGGATTTCTGATTTTTTAATTTCGTTGCTCATATTTATTGAGTTTTGTGTTACTTATTGTTTTCTGACTTAGGAATCGGTTTGAAATAACTTTCCAAGAAACCGAAAGCGCACTCTTCTTTATCATACTGAGACTTGAACTCTTTGACTTTTTGAGCAAGTTCGTATGAAGTTTGGAACGTGTATTTGCTTTTATCGTGCATTATCAGTTTTTGTTCAATGTCGTTTTTCAGACGGATGAAATCGTCCATTGTGCTGATTCTGCGGGTCAGGTTACCAACGTAATTCTTTTCAAAAGAATTGATCTCGAGGCTAAGGTTTTTGGCCAAACTACCCAACAACAACCCTATGCCATAACTTTCAGATTGCGTTATTTCCATATACTTATCGGTTTTAGAATTTTGAATGCCATACAAAAATTTCAAATCGTATTTCAAAAATGCGAATTTGTTGTCATCCGAACGAATCGAACTTTCCACATTTTGAATAAACGCAGGCAACAATACGTCATCATTAACGTAGTTGTCGAGATATATCAGCGGAAGCACTTTCAACAGGTGCGACTGATATTTTGGGTTTTCAACTATTTTGAGTTTTTTTGTTTTTTCATCATAAAACGGATTGCCCAAAATATTCAAGAATGAATATTCTATCGACAATGAGTTTAATTCTTTTTCTGTTTTAATTTCGTCAGCCCGTTCCTTATATATACGGTGCGCTATTTCAGAAATTCTTTCGTTAGTGCGTCTTAGTTTGCTTTTCTCAATTTCTGAGATTTCCACCAAATCGGAATCGGGAGATTTGCCTCCTTTTTTCGTTAAAATAACATCAAACACCGTTATTTTAGGATTTTCCGAAAAAACGAAATCAAAGAAACTACATTTATACTCATTGTTTGATTCTATAATAGTTCGCTCATTACGTTTCTCCAAAAAATCCATATAGTCATCTTCTTCCAAATTATCGCCAAAAGGTAATACTATCAATTTAATATCTTTTGAAATCAATTTACCTTTATCCGCATAATCCTTTCCATAAAATAGATAATTCACTTCATCTTCTGAAAATGATTTAACATTTTTCTTATATGTGTTTAAAAACTTTGGAAATTGAATATCATTTGAATCATCTCCTGAACAGATGTTTTTGTATAAAGTTTTCTTAAACACAAATTCATTATTTCCTATTTTATCAACAAATTCCTCAAACATTTTCTTTGATACAGCATCCAAACAATCTTTAAACTCGTACCAATGCTTGCCTTTGTAATCAAAGTGAATAAAGATTTGATTATTCGATAAGTTGAACAGCTTTTGACTTTTTATTATGTCGTTATTAACAGGTAGTTCTTTTATATTCAACAAGTTAAGGTTATGTTTTGAAGTTTTTTTATAGTTATACTCGACAGAAATATTAAACAATTCTTCTGTGTCACACATAAAATCAGCAAATGGAGTTTTTATATTACTATCAAAGTAATACCTAACGGCTGAAGAATATCTTAAAATATCTTCAATGATTTTTATAGAATCCTTTATTTTGGTTCTAATAGAAAATAATTGATTGATTTTTGGGGCTGTGTCTGAAAATAGTGTTGGTTGAGATGCTTGATTTCCTATAATATTATCAAAATCAGGAATTCCTCTAACAAATGAACTATTTTGATATGCTTTTTTAGGATGGTTAGGATTTGGCAACCGGTAGTATCCTCCTTCGGATGGTTCTAACTCTCCATTCTTTTTTACAGAACACGAAACAGCGTAATAAATATCGCCATAGATATACTTAACAAGACCATCATTATCTGATGTTTTAAATGTCAGATAATACAATTTATCTCTTTGATTTTCAGGGATAATAGAAACACTGTTAAAATCAATAGAAAAATCGTCATTGACTTTAAACGACAGACACAAAGGATAATTACCCTTCTTGTCCCTCGGACACGGTTTTACATATTTAAAGTGCTTCAAACTATTGTTTGAATTTCTGAGTACCTTTCCTATTTTTAAGACTGTATCTAAACTCATAAGTTTTCCGTTTTATTTTCGCCTGCAAATTCAACAAATCTTTTCCAAATTGCAAACAAAATGTTAATGATTTTATCTGTATCTCGCTGCAAAAATAATCCGCAACTATGCAGCCTTTTTGCAGAGTTGTGAATTTTTTTGTTAAACTAATGCCAAGCATCCGAAGCCTTGGCTGTTGAGTTCGCCCAATCCTGATTCGTAGGCTATGCGCTGAAGTTCAGGCGGAGCGTTGAGGGCAAAATTACATGAAAATCCACGTACTTTGGTTTCGGCTTGTGTGCCAGATTTGATGGTTATCAGCGAGGATTTTGCAGGACTTAACATCATCATGTCAAGATAGGCATCGCCGCTAAAATCATTGCCGCAAATTGCAGAATACTTGTCGAGAAGATTGCACAAAAGTCGCTCCCGAACCCATTCGGCAGTGGCAAATTCTTCGGGACTTTGTGGATAACAATCGCGGCCAAAATCGTCAATGTAACTGACCGAAATTGGCGACAAAGTTTTGTAAACCATTGTCTTCTGAAATTCGGGCGGCGGAAGAAGTTCGATGTTTTCCACCTCAAATTGAACTTTGGAAACCTTGTTGCCAATTTCAAAAACCCGGTCTTGAAATAGTCCGCCAATAAAATTCTGTGTGGAATGTTCTGGCAAAAATGTTATCTGCCAAAACACATGGTCAGAAAGCAATTCCAATTGGTTCGATTGTTTCAGAAGTCGCCGCTTAGGTATGTTTAGGTGCGAAAACGTGAACAGCTTAAACTGTTTGCCATTTTCAAGTTTAAAGCCGTTGTCGTGCAGCCATTGAGCATATTCGTCGCTGCCAGAGGATAGAATTTTGTAAATGGCAGCCGACATTTCGTACTGATAATTTATCGGCAGTCGGTTGCCAAATTTTTGTGCGTTTACACGCAATGTAATGTTGAATCGCATAATTATATTTTTTTTAGTTATGAGTCAAAGTTAACAACTTCTTTTGTGAATGCAAATAAAAAAGTCAACTTATTCTTTTCGGATTACGCCACAAAAATAACCCCCAATAGTGCAGTTTTTCTGTATGGTTGAGATGGTAATTATTTATGCATCCAAAGCATTGTCTGTTTAATTCGTTGAAACCTGATTTGTAGGCTATGCGTGATGTTTAGGTGGTGTGTTGAGTCTAAACTTATAGCAGAATAATTCAAATTTGTGTCTTATAATTTTATGTATTTTACCGTTTTGATTTATTGCCAAGAATAACACATAAAGCAAATGATTTTGTTAGTCTACTGCCTATGATTATAACAAAGCATTTCAATTATTTTAATCATGTTAGAATTATTAAAACTAAAGCAATTTTGTTCAATGCGGACAATTTATCTTTCCATTTTCAAGCCCCTCGATGTATATGGCATGCGGTAAAATCTCACGTTTCGGTTACAAAATTCAATATCTACGAATTCGCCGACAGATGGTGTTTTGATGCCGTAATTTTTTGTGATAGTTTCGGCAGACTTGCCACCAATGGAGATAATAGTATTACATTCAAGTATTTTTGCAAATAGTGTGCGGCAATGGCGTTTTCTTCTATTTTGATGAGGTTTTGGACGGAAACGTCATTGTTGCCACGTACTACATCAAAAATGTGTATACCTTTGATTTTTAAGAAGTTGACAGTTATTTCTATTTTAAAATTCTTCTTTTAGACATCAATAAAGTGGTTTTGTTTATTGAAAAACACAATTTCAAACACTCTTCACGTATCATTTTGAAAATTAGGGTAATAGAATGGCATTTTCTATCGTTTCATCGGCGGTGGGTAACTGCCGAACATCAAAACTTTTGTATTTTAGGGAGAAAGGGTAGGAGAGGGTGTGGTTCAATGTCGTGGAGTTCGTTTGGTATGATATGTTATGTTTAATTGGCAGTTGTTGTTTTTAATGTATAAATTTACTATTTATAATTGTATTTTGCAAAAATTGCTATCGTCAAAAACGTCAGAAATTCAGACATCGGCACGGCGAGCCACAATCCCTTTTCGCCCATGATTTGCGGCATTATTATGAAACACGGAATCATAAACAGAAGTCCGCGCAGGGTCATGTAGATAATCGCCTTTTTGATTTTTTCGATGCTTTGATAGTAACCGATTAGCACGAGGTTGAGCGTGAAAAACAGAAAACTCACAGCAAAATAAGGCAGTCCGTTTGCTGCGATTTCAAAGGCATTGCTGCCAAGGTCTAAAAACAATTGCAATAGTGGTCGGCAACATATAATTGTAAGCACCGTTATCACTATTCCACATATAAGTCCAAATACCACAGAGAGTTTCAGCGTCTTGGAAACCCTTGCCGCAATGCCTTTGCCGTGGTTGAAACTGATGATTGGTAATGCCGATTGTGAAATTGCGTTTCCGAACATGAAAACGAGTGGAAACAAGTAACACGCCACGCTGTATGCCGCAACTCCGTCTTCATGTAGAAGTTTCATGAACTGAAAGTTGCCAGTCATAATCATCAGCATTATAGCGAGTTCGCCTATAAGTCCCGACATTCCCACTTTCGCCATGTAGCCCACGTTTCGTATGGTCAGGTGTATGCTCGTGTTGGTGAATTTGGGGCGGTAGAATTTTATGGTTTTTGAAAATTTCCAAAAATACACCGCCACCATTATCGAGCCTGTTACCTGCGCAATCGACGTTGCGAGAGCCGCGCCTTTGAGCCCCATTTGCAACGGAAAGACAAAGATATAGTCGAGAATGATGTTGAGCACCGACGGCACTACATTGGTGAGCATTGCGTACTTGGGCGAGCCGTCAAGCCTGATGATAAACATGCCCGCCATCGTGAACGAAAACACAAAGACGCACGGTAATCCGTAATAAAAATATGTCTTGACGAGCGGCATGAGTTTTTCTGAGCCGCCAAACATTTTGGCTGTCAATTCCGGAAATATGTACACAAACGTGCAAACCACCGCCATCAATGCTGTTGACACTGTAACGGCTTGTGTAACATTGATATTGGCGGCTTTTACGTTGTTTTTGGCGAGATGTATTGCAGCCACCACCGATGCGCCAGTGCCGGTAAGGAGAGCGAGGCCTGTCCCGATGAGGAAAATTGGCGCGGCGATGTTGACCGCCGCCAGAGCGTCGCTGCCAACGCCCTTGCCCACAAAAATACCGTCGGCAATATTCAATGCCGCTCCAAACAGCAATCCCAAAAGCGTCGGCACAAACAATTTGAAAAACAACGGCGCAATGTCCGTCTTCTCAAAATCTATCGAATCTCTTTGCATGGTCGTGAAAAATTTGTGCAGAGATACGAAGATTTTGTGGGATTTTTCACAAAAACGCCGCTGGAAATACTTTATTTCCAAGCGGCTTTTTTCAACTTTCAATTCTCAACCCCTACACATACTCCTGCCAACTCTTAATCTTCAACCCATCGACTCCTACCGCACAGAATGCCTCGATGAATGCGGTGTGGTAGATTACCTTCGGCGTATATTGAATCTCTTTTTGTCTTTGGTTGAAATTGCCTTTGTCGTTTCGAGAATATCAAAGATTGATGTAATATCATTTTGGTTTAGTACGCCGAAATATTCTCCTGCCTTTAATGTCTCAAATGATATGGCAAACAATACACCACAGTCAACGTAACTATCGTAGTCCAAATATTCAGGATAGTTCTTTTGTTTCAGGCAATATTGTGTTGCAAAATATTGAGGTGAAACTTGTGCCAACGGCGACATCTTAGTATTCACAAGCACAGTACCATAACACGTTTTAGTTGTCTTGTCAATACCTACTATAATCATGCGCTTTGGTTTGCTTGTTCGCCCATCTTTGAATTTAAGCCCGTCGTTTGTAGATAAAATTGTACGAAACAAACCTCCAACGATAATTTTATCCTCGGTTACTTTACGTTGTTCTGCTTTGTAGCGGTCTTGTAACTCTCTAAAATCCATCATTTAGCGCATGTTGGATAAATTGTCGTTCTTTGATTACATCAAGCATATCATCGGTAGCACCGCCTGCCTTAGCCATTGCATAGAGTGTGATTTTTGTGTCCTCTCCGGTCTTGTCGGTCTCTCGTTTGGCTTGTTTCCACGCCTTGTCGTGTGAAAGATCAGAAAGTTTGTATGAATTAATATCCATACAATTTGCAATCCACTTGTCAAGTATTTCAGTGTTAGATTCCGAAAGTTCGTCCAAATCGCAGTCCGCGCCTTGGGCAAGTTTTATAAGTTGGTGTTGGCTGTCGGTTGTAACAGATATGGAGTTGTAAAAATCTTTCAAATCGTCAGAGACATCGCGCCCGCACTCCACGCTCTTGATGACTTTGTAAGTAAGTGTCGGCACTGCACCGTGTCTTCTCGCTACAAAAGAATCGTCCATAATTGGCAATCCCCACACCACAAGATGCTCTTGTTGTGCGAAGTACATTATCTTAAAGAGGTGTATATAGTCCAACCCTTGCGGCACTTTTTTGAGTATGTATGCCACAATAGCCTGAATTTTAGATATTTGGTCTTTTGTTTTCATTACTTACGCTTATAAAGACGTTGCAATATTAGCGAAATATTTTGGATTGTCAAAGATTTTTTTGTGATTTTTTTTCATTGTAAAAAAAATGTTTTAATTTTGCCATCGGTATTGGGCGCAATAATCCCCAATGCTGACATACAATTTTATTGGAAGTGTTATGACTTTCTTCAATTGAGAACTTAGGAACTTTTCAGGATACAGAAAGCATAGCAGCCAACCCGTATGGTCGTGTACTGTTATTGCCATATCGTATCCTCGGTTTCCTAAGACCTTCAATTGAGATATGGAGTTGGATTGCATAATCAACAACAATACAGTTCCACGCTCCGCGTTTATACCCTCCTGAATAATTGCGTTGTCAAAATAACAATTTTGTTTAACATTAAAATATTTACAATTATGAAAAAGATTTTTGTATTAATTGCTATTGTAATGCTTTCAGTTGCATCTTATGCTCAGACAACTAATGACGATTTTGGAACGTTTGAGAAGGTCGTACAAGTTGAGTTGTCTAAGGCAGCTCTGTGGAGAAACCTCAAGACGTGGGTGTCAACATCATTCAGAAGTTATAAGCATACTGTTGATGTGGAAGATCAAGAAACGGGAACTCTAATCTTGAAGTTTTCATCAAGTCAGATTTGTACACGTGGAGTTGATGAAAACATATCAGCAACATTGAAAATTGATGTTAGAGACAATAAGTTTAGATACAAGATTTTCGATGTCAATTTTGGATTAACACCCAATAGTGTGGCGAATCCAACAACAATTCGATTCTTGCCAACGGAAGAGATAAAGAGCATTCTTAATACGCTTGAAGCATCGGAGACGGTGCTTCGCGAGGGAACAAAGATAAACAATTCCTTTGAAGAAAGAGTTAAAAAGGCTAAGGAAGTTTCAGAGAGCACACCTCAATACAAAAGCGCAAAGGACGAGAAAAAAGGCCGTATAAGCGATGACTATCAAATTGCCAAAGCAAAATATGACATACTATTGAGTATAGAGGTAAATTTTCATATACTCAAGGATAAGATTTCTGGGTCATTAGAAAAGTCATTAAACACGAATGATGATTTCTAAGAAATATGATATGAGATGCCATTGACGTTCATTTATCGACAATGGCATCGTTATTTGTAGGTGTTTTCACACTGAAAAGGATATAAACCGTTTTGTGCGGTTAATGTTGGTTAAAAGTTGGTCGTTTTTACATCGATAACAGGGAAAGTGTATATGAGAGTTTTGCACGGTTTTTGCATGAATACGATGTTAATTGTTAGAAGATAGCAAATACATAAATTCTTGAGTTTACTATCTTTTGTGAGTAATCCATTGTGAAAATATGTCTATTTATTCGGAAATAATAAGTTGGGTGGCTGACAAACCTTTGTGTTTGAGGGATGCTATTAGGCGTTTGCTTAATGGAGGAGAATTGTTATCTCAAGACATTACTGAGGTATTTGGGCTTTTAAAAAAAGAGAATGGTTTTGGAGGGATAAGTTTAGAAGCAGTCCCTGTTAGTGATTCTGATATACCTACTACGTCAAGAATAAATAATACAATTAAATTGAAACAAATTTCTTCGCCTCATAACATCGCTGCATTATATGAAAACATGTAACATTGATATTGGCGGCTTTTACGTTGTTTTTGGCGAGATGTATTGCAGCCACCACCGATGCGCCAGTGCCGGTAAGGAGAGCGAGGCCTGTCCCGATGAGGAAAATTGGCGCGGCGATGTTGACCGCCGCCAGAGCGTCGCTGCCAACGCCCTTGCCCACAAAAATACCGTCGGCAATATTCAATGCCGCTCCAAACAGCAATCCCAAAAGCGTCGGCACAAACAATTTGAAAAACAACGGCGCAATGTCCGTCTTCTCAAAATCTATCGAATCTCTTTGCATGGTCGTGAAAAATTTGTGCAGAGATACGAAGATTTTGCGGGATTAAGGAAGATTAATTGCTTTATCTTTGGGGTATGTTGATATGTTTTTTGATTATCAATACACAAATTATTGGTTTAACCCAAAAAAATTATAAAAATGGCGGTGTAAAATTTGGTTTGGCGGTGTAAAACTCGTATTTTTGGCGGTGTAAAATACTACCGACATGGAAGAATCATTGAAAAATAAACTTGACAAGTGCGACAAAATTCAGCAAAGCCTTTGGGGATACAGACCTTTCGGCAAAGAAACTTTGAAATCGCTCAAAGATTATTACCGCATCGGTTTGACATTCACAAGCAATGCCATAGAAGGCAACAGCCTTACCGAGAGCGAAACAAAAATTGTTGTCGAAGACGGATTAACCGTAGAAGGCAAACCCTTGAAAGACCTTTACGAGGCGACTGGACACGCCGCCGCCTTCGACTATATTTATGCTCTGTCAAAGTCGAAACCGCTTGAAGAAGAGGACATACTGAATATCCACCGCCTTTTTTACAATAAAATAGACCCGTCATTGGCAGGCGTTTACCGCAAAGTACCAGTGTTTATAAGCGGTAGCAAATACGCCGTTTCGCCAGTTGACAAAATCAAATACCGCATCGAGAAACTTGTTGATTGGTATAATAACAATGAAAACAAAATGCATTCTATTCAACTTGCGGCGCAGTTGCACAAACGTTTTGTTTTCATCCATCCTTTCATCGACGGCAACGGACGTCTTGCAAGGTTGCTTATGAACCTCGCACTACTGCGCAACGACTATAACATCGCTATCATTCCACAAGTTATGCGAGGCGAATACATATCGCTGTTGGAATTGGCACACACCAACGATTTGCCGTTTACCGAATTTATTGCCGACCGAGTGATAGCCACTCAATCAGACATTTTGCGACTTTTCCGTGAAACAATGCCCCAGCCCGATGTGATACCATTTGAGCAGCAGTTGTTGGATTTGATAGTTTCTTACCCCGGCATAAACGCCCCATCGATAGCCAAAAAACTCGCCCGTAGTCTCAGAACAACACAACGTTACCTCCAACTTCTTAAAAAAAACGGCGCTATAGAATTTCGTGGCGTTGCAAAAAAAGGCGGCTATTATCCTAAAAACAGACAACGACTAAATCAATTTTTTTTGTCTAAAGAAAAAAATATATTCCTTTGTCGAAAATAAAAAGAAAGAAAATGGATTTATTAGATATGTTGTCGGGCGGCGGAATGCCACAAGTATTTGCGCTTGGATTTTTTCCAAGGGAAGAAGATTTTTTGGAACACACTGAGGAACAATATGATGAGTATTGCAAACAACAAGGTCATACAGATGAAAGAATTTACGCATTGTAGCCGCAAGACCCCAAAAATCAAGGCTTCGATGACTTTGATGGTCTGTGTGTTGTTACTGAACACCCAAAATACCTACTTTTGTGCGGCGTAGAACTCATAGAAAAAATTTGCAAAGACGGACACAAAAAATTTGATACCGACCACGAGAAAATGAAATTTGCCGCACAATACTGTCCAACCGAATTCACAAAAGGCACAAAATACGAGCAACAAGTGGACAAGAACGGCAACCCTATCAACACAAAATTAAAGGTTGTTAAATAATGACCAATTTTAGGTCTTTTCAATAAAAATGGTAGCGAAAAACTTCGTTTCGCTCCTTTCATTTTCTACACATACTCCTGCTAATTCTTCACTTGTATCTCCTACTGCGCAAAATGCCTCGATGAATGCGGTGGCAAGTCTTGCGTTGGTGATGAGCGGTATGTTGTGGTCGATTGCGCCGCGACGGATGCGGTAGCCGTTGAAGGGTTAACTATTTATATTTGATGGCGACTGCGTTCATACCGTATGATTCATTAAAATATGAATACATACCTGTCCCAACGGGAACTCCAAAACTTCCCGACGATGCTTTTCCTATTATGATGACACCGTCTGCGCCTATTTCTCGCGCCTTCATTTTAATTTGATTCAAATTCCATTCGTCATTTGTATCATTACATTCAATTTTGGCAAATTCGATATATTCAACAGAAGGTTTGGAGGTTATGTAGACATCAATCTCCGCATCATAAGACCTTGGTGAATATGTTTCACCTATCAAAACTACTTTGGGTTTTGCCATTAAAAATCCTGTACTTTTACAGCTACTTATACAACAAACACATACCGTCAAAACACATAGTAGCAATAATATTTTTTTCTTCATAATTGTATATTTCATAACGTAACGAAAAAAAACATGTTAACACTTTACATCACATCAATTAGCAAAAAACCGCCCGCCTCAGACGATTGCAAATATGTGCATCATCTTGATAAAGCAGGCGGATTATTTGTTGTTCAAGCAGTTGAAGCGCTTGGAAGCCGACTTCTTAAAATATGGCGGATTTACCGAGCGTATGTACCGACTACGCAAACAAGCGCGTGACGGCTCTACACATACTCCTGCCAACTCTTCACTTGCAACCCCTGCAACCCTACTGCGCAGAACGCCTCGATGAATGCCGTGGCGAGGCGGGCGTTGGTGATGAGCGGGATGTTGTGATCGATGGCGCCGCGACGGATGCGGTAGCCGTTGGTGAGTTCGCGCTTGGTGTGGTTTTTCGGAATGTTGACGATGAGGTCAAACTTGTGGTCGGAAATCATCTTCATAACATTCTCGTATTTCGATACGCCGTCCTCGTCGGGCCAGCCTACTGCGGTGGCGGTTACACCGTTGTCGTTGAAATACTTGGCGGTGCCTTCGGTGGCGTAAATCGAATAACCAGCCTTGCAGAGTTCGCGGGCGGCGTCGAGCATTGCAGCCTTCTCCTTGGCACTTCCCGACGAAATCATAATGCCCTTCTCCTTCGACGGAATCTTGTAGCCGGTGGCGATGAGAGCGTTCAAGAGAGCCTCTTCGTAAGTGTCGCCAAGACAGCCGACTTCACCCGTAGAACTCATATCGACGCCCAAAACAGGGTCGGCATTTTGAAGCCTTGCAAACGAGAATTGACTTGCCTTAACGCCCATCCTGTCGATGTCAAACTCGCTCTTGTCGGGCTTGGTGTAAGGCGCGTCGAGCATTATGCGTGTGGCAGTCTCGATGAAATTTCTCTTCAGAACCTTGCTCACAAACGGGAACGAACGCGATGCACGGAGGTTACACTCAATTACTTTCACGTCGCGCCCCTTAGCCAAGAATTGAATATTGAACGGACCTGAAATATTGAGTTCCTTGGCGATTGCTCGGCTGATTTTCTTGATTTGACGCACAGTGCCAAAACTAATCTGTTGAGCCGGGAACACCATCGTAGCGTCGCCGGAGTGAACGCCCGCATATTCAACATGTTCGCTGATGCCGTACTCAACGATTTCGCCGTTCTGAGCCACAGCGTCAAACTCTATCTCGTTGGTTTCCTGCATGAACTGCGAAATTACAACGGGATATTCCTTGCTAACTTCGCTTGCGAGGGCGAGAAAACGTTCCAACTCCTCGTAATCGTAGCAAACGTTCATCGCCGCGCCCGAAAGCACATACGACGGACGCACCAAAACTGGGAATCCAACCCTGTCAACAAACGCCTTCACGTCGTCCATACTTGTGAGTGCGCTCCATTCGGGCTGGTCGATGCCGAGTTGATCGAGCATTGCCGAGAATTTGTTGCGGTTTTCGGCGCGGTCGATTGACACCGGCGACGTACCAAGGATTGGCACGCTCTGACGGTGGAGCTTCATTGCGAGGTTGTTAGGAATCTGACCGCCCACCGAAACAATCACGCCGCGAGGATTTTCCAAGTCGATGACGTCCAATACACGCTCAAACGATAGCTCGTCAAAATACAGACGGTCGCACATGTCGTAGTCGGTGGAGACGGTTTCGGGATTGTAATTAATCATAATCGACTTGTAGCCGAGTTTGCGGGCGGTATTGATGGCGTTGACGCTACACCAGTCGAACTCCACAGACGAACCAATCCTGTAAGCACCTGAGCCAAGGACGATTACGGATTTTTCATTTTGATAATAATTAATATCATAACCCTCAACGCTGTACGTCATGTAGAGGTAATTGGTGAGGTCGGGATGCTCGCTTGCAACAGTCGGGATGCGCTTGACGGCAGGGAGAATGCCGAGTTTTTTGCGGTAGGCGCGCACGGCGAGATTTTCCTTCTCCATATTGCCGGTTTTGGTTTTGAGAACAAAACGTGCAATTTGGAAGTCGCTGAAACCGAGAATTTTGGCTTCACGGAGAACCTCTGCGCTCAGGTCTTCAATCTTATTGTAGGATTCGAGTTTGTGCTTGAAATCGACGATGTTTTTGAGTTTGCCGATGAACCACGGGTCTATTTTGGTGAGTTCATAGATGCGGTCGATTGTGTAGCCATCCTCCAACGCCTGTGCAATCGCAAAAATGCGGAGGTCGGTGGGGTTGGCGAGCTCGTCGTCGAGGTTGGTAAACTTGGTGTGGTCGTTGCCAACAAAACCGTGCATACCCTGGCCAATCATCCTCAAACCCTTCTGTATCAGTTCCTCGAAGGTGCGGCCTATTGACATGATTTCGCCGACAGACTTCATTGATGAACCGATTTTGCGGCTCACTCCGGCAAATTTCGTCAAGTCCCAACGAGGGATTTTGCAAATCAAATAATCCAACGACGGAGCCACGTAAGCCGAATTTGTGGTGCCCATTTCGCCGATTTGGTCGAGAGTGTAGCCGAGGGCGATTTTTGCGGCAACAAATGCCAACGGATAGCCCGTAGCCTTGGATGCCAACGCCGACGAGCGGCTGAGACGGGCGTTGATTTCGATGATGCGGTAGTCGTTGGTTTCGGCGTTGAAAGCGTATTGGATGTTACATTCGCCCACGATATTGAGGTGTCGGACACATTTAACCGCCAATTCCTGCAACATCTTCACCTGAGCGTCTGTGAGTGAGCAGGTTGGAGCAACGACGATGGATTCGCCGGTGTGGATTCCGAGCGGGTCGAAGTTTTCCATCGACGCAACGGTGAAGCAATGGTCGTTGGAGTCGCGGATTACCTCAAACTCGATTTCCTTCCAACCTTTAAGACTCTCTTCCACAAGCACTTGCGGTGCGAATGTAAAAGCGGATTCTGCAATTTCGAGGAAAGTTTTTTCGTCGGGACACACACCCGAACCCAATCCGCCCAAAGCGTATGCCGAGCGAATCATCACCGGATAGCCGATTTTGCGGGCTGTTGCAACTGCCTCGTCGAGACTTTCGCAAGCGTGGCTTACGGGCACTTTGAGATCCGCCTTGTTCATCTCCTTGACGAAAAGGTCGCGGTCTTCGGTGTTCATAATCGCCTCAACGCTTGTTCCGAGCACCTGCACGCCGTATTCTTTGAGGACGCCAGTCTTAAAAAGTTCAGTACCGCAGTTCAATGCAGTCTGACCGCCAAAAGCCAACAAAATACCGTCGGGACGTTCTTTTTTGATGATTTCGGTAACGAAATGCGTGTTGACGGGCAAGAAATACACCTTGTCGGCGATGCCCTCGCTTGTCTGGATAGTAGCGATATTGGGGTTTACGAGCACCGACTTGATGCCCTCCTCGCGTAATGCTTTAAGTGCCTGACTACCAGAGTAGTCGAACTCGCCCGCCTGACCGATTTTCAGCGCGCCGGAGCCGAGCACAAGCACTTTTTTAAGTTTGCTGTTCATAAAAATATCTTGAATATTATGGTTTAATTCGATTGCGCAAATATACGGGATTTTTCGCTAATGTGCAAGATTGAAACGAAGTGATTGTAGGAAAAAATATTTGATAAGACTTGGATTGTTTGAAAATAGTATTTAAATTTGTGATTCTGAGAAATTGAATTTATTCTGTATGTGAATGCTTCAATTGAAACTTTAAATTTTATCACAAAAATCAGATACGACGATGAAAGAATTATTAGCCACACTTGGATTACTAATTGTTGGTCCAGCAGTCTTTCTACAAATGCTTTATTGTATGGGTCATATTGGCAGGGAGTTTAATGTAATGGCTTTGGTGCAGATTGTTTGTGCAACTATGGTGCTAACAATTGCCCCTCCATGCCAAAAATACATTTATGAGGTTGTACGATTTCTATGGGGACTTCCGTATATAATGGGAACATTAGGTATTTTACTTCATCGATATGTCCTCATTGTTGGGGGTGCGTTTGGCATTGGATGGGCGATATTCGTCCGTACGGATTGTTGCCTTGGCGGATTCTGGGGATGGATGTACATTCCGCAAGTAGAATGGAGAGGTATATGGTTGGTTACAATTATAGTGGGTATTGTGTTGGTTAGATTACATTATAGACTCTACAATTATAAAATTGACTACCCTCAAACTATCGTAAAAACACGACATAAGAAAAATTTGCTCTGTGATTTCCCCTTAGGCAAATGTACAATTACCGATTGGTATGCAGAAGCAATTGTATGTGACAAGATTAATGAATATGACATTTTGGACTGTTTCTACCTACATAATGGTCAATTAATTAAACGGAAGTCCAAATGGCCAAGGTTTGTCATTAATATTCTCAAAATTGATGAGTCGAACATTAATGATATACAACTACTTAAAGTCAAATTGGAATCTAACAATATGGTCAAAGAGATTTCAATATCAAGGGGTGATAGCGGTTACGATACAAAAAAAATATGCTCATTCTTAATTAAAAATCCGAACTCTACTCTCCCTGTCGAAGTAACTATTGAGGATTATCGATTCCAGGAGGCAAGGTTAGTATCTGGCTCTACTCTCCCTATCGAAGTAACTATTGAGGATTATATGATAAAGGAATTTGTTGCAAATAAACTCACGCCGGCTGCGCATCGAACATAATCTGCAAGTTTTGAGTCTCGCCTAAGCCTTTGCCTTTTACAAACTCGATTAGCGAATCCAACACCGACTGCCAGTCGTTTTGACTATTGACTTTTACGGTTGCTTTTTTGTTGGTAAGTGTGAAAATATGAAACGACGTAGGCAATGATTTAGAAAGAATATCTACATTATTGCACGAACCGATTGATTTCCAACTGGTTGACGGCTCGTGACTACCAACACCAATAAACAATGCTTTATTTTGTGCCATCGACATTGCTGTCCACAAAAGCACCAAAAATATCAATGTCAAATATTTCATGGCCCTATCATTTGATTAAGAAGCATTATCTTTTCTATCACCAATTGCCGCAAAATGCAATTGCATTCAACGCAACTATCAGTATTACAATTAGTATGATGATTGTTGTCATAGCATTTGAATTATTGATAATCAAATTTAATGAATTAAATATCGATAAAGATAAAAACAATTTTGAACAAAGACAAGATTTTCGCCAGTCTGCCAAAAGGAAAAAGACCTTTTTATTACAAAAAAGACATCATCCTTCCCTAACAAACAATCCTTCCGCCGCAGCAATACACCGCAGCAAATCCAAAAACCGCTCGTTGGGATTGTAAACTGTCATATACAAATCGCCGCCGTTCAATGTAATGAGCGTGTCATTATTTGAAAAAAGAAAATTTGTATATCCTTTTGATATACAATTAATTACATTGTCGAATATTTTACTCGGAAAAGGATTGCTATGGATGTCAAAATAGCAACTCAATTTGATTATCAAATACGCAAATCGATGATACAATTGATTGATATATTCGCTATTGATGAAAAAATCTTCCACCGCAAAATACTGTTTTGCACGTTCTGCCCCAACTTTTTCGGGCAAAAAGTCTACAACCCAAAACGGTTTTTCTAATAGGCGTTCTGTCTGATTTTCTATATCTTCTGTTAGTATCGATTTTGTCATGCAGTTCATAATAAAGATAAGTTCATTCACATTGTAAATGTACAAAAAAAATATAATCGTACACAAACATTTTTTGCAATAAAACTTTTTCCTTACATTTGTCCTAAAAACTAACCCCTAACCCCTAAACACTCACCAATGGATATCGAAAAATTTCGCGAATACTGCCTCTCAAAGCCGCACGCCACAGAGGATTTTCCTTTTGACGACGATGTGCTGGCGTTCCGCATTTGCAACAAGATGTTTGCTTGCATATCGATGAGCAACCCAGACCTTGCCGTTTTGAAATGCGACCCCCGAACGCGCCCTCGACCTCCGCGAACAATATTCCGCAATAAAAGGAGCATTCCATTTCAACAAAAAATATTGGAATCAAATAGATTTCAACGGCGATGCCGGCGACAAGTTGATTCTTGAACTCGTTGACCATTCGTACGACGAAGTGGTGAAGAAACTGAGCGGGAGGCTCTTAAATAGTGTCTATTTTGCCTTAAACTCTTTCCTTGGTTCGGCTGCCATTGGTAGATGTTTGCCCTCGGTTGCTCCGCCGCGAAGCGACATGTAAATTTCGTCAGAAAAGATGCCGAGTACTTGTTTTTTTATGTCGTCGTTGTTGAGAAGGAGCGTGAAGAAATCTTTGTTTTGTTCAAGGCCTTCTATCAAGGCGTCGTCGATGTTGTCGAAGTAGGTGAACTCAAAATCTTTGGCAGTGTTGTTTTGCGCCGAGGCTTTCAGTGAATCTGATTTCATCATAATATCCTTGATTTGAAGCATGGCTTTTACGGCAACCTCGTTGTCGAAGTTTTTGCCGGTGCGACTGTTGATGTCAGCTATTATTTGCGAAAGTTTTTCGCGCTTGTCTTCCGACAAATTGATGTCTGCCAAGGGCAATTTTAATACCGGTTTCGATACAAATTGAGATGTTTCGTGTTTTTCCTTGATGTTGGTTTTGAAATTGTTGGCGGAGATTTTGCCCTTGATATTGAAGCCCGCGCCCGAATCGTCGATGCTGAAATACGAGAGTATCAGTTTCAAAAACCTATATTTCTTGTGCAACTCAACATCCTCAAAACAAGTGGCTTGTATCAAAAATTCGTAGAACCTCACAAAATGCCTGAATGTTACCAAAACCTCTCTCTGTTGTTCCTTGGTGCGGTTGTGCTCGATGTTTTTCTTGGTCTTTTGACAACAGAATGTTATCTGCCGCCTGTCCTTTGCCGACATGTTGCCCCTATCGTCGAGGGTGGTGTTGTAGAGAATGTCGTTTACGGTTTCTACGTCCATCGGGTCAAGCTCATAATATCCGTCCACTTCGGTTTCCAAATCGTAAATTGCATTGGGCGTGATGGTGTTGGAAAGCAATGTGGTGGTGTAATACGTAGAGAAAGCCGCCTCGATGTCTTGATAATCGTTTACAAAATCGAGAATGAAAGTTTTCTTTTCGTATGGCGGACAGATGCGGTTGAGGCGCGAGAGGGTTTGCACGGCGTTTACTCCGCGAAGTTTTTTCAAGATGTACATTGCGCAGAGTTTGGGCTGGTCGAATCCCGTTTGATATTTGTTGGCAACGATAAGTACCTGATAATCATTTTTGTCGAATTGTCGTGGCAGGCTGTCTTCGCTAAATCCGTTGATGCCTTGTTCGGTGTAGTTGGTGTCGTCGCCACTCAACGTTACTTTACCCGAAAACGCCACCAACGCCTTGATGTTGCTGTATTTCTTTTTGGCGATGTATTCGTTGAAGGCTTTTACGTATTTAACAGCACCTTCGCGCGATGCCGTTACCACCATTGCCTTGGCTCTGCAATTCAATTCTTGCATTACCGTGGTGCGAAAATGCTCCACAATGATTTCTATTTTTTGGGCTATGTTGGTGTCGTGAAGTTCTATAAAGCGAGCAATCTGACGTTTGGCGGCGTTGGTCTTGCACTCGGGGTCTTCTTCTATCTCCTTGTTGAGACGGTACATCGTGGTGTATGTGATGTAGTTTTGCAAAACGTCCAAGATAAAACCTTCTTCAATGGCCTGTTTCATGGAGTAAAGGTGAAACGCCTCTTTTTGTCCATGAGAGTTTTGCGTGCCAAACAGCGACAGCGTTGTTGCCTTGGGCGTGGCTGTAAAGGCAAATATCGACACGTTGGCTTGTTTGCCGTTTTTGGCGATTTCGCTTGTTATTTTGTCTTGCGTGTCGGCTTCTTCGCCAAAGGGAGTGTCAGAGCCAAGTGCCATTGTTACCGCCGACATGTCTTTGCCCGATGTGGAGGAGTGGGCTTCGTCGATGATTACCGCAAACCGCTTTTTGTTGAGTTCCTTGACATCTTCGAGTATGAAGGGGAATTTTTGAATGGTGGTGGCAATTATTTTTGTGTTGCCGGCAAGAGCCATTGCAAGGTCCGACGAGTTGCATTTGTCGTCCATCACTTTTATAAATCCCGATTTGTGCTCCATGCCCAAGATGGCTTGCTGCAACTGACGGTCAACCACAACACGGTCGGTAACTATTACTACATTGTTGAAAATGATTTCGTTGTTGGCGTCGTGGAGCGATGCCAAGCGGTATGCCAGCCATGCAATAGAGTTGGTTTTGCCCGACCCTGCGCTGTGCTGTATCAGGTAATTGCGCGACGAATGGTTTTCGTAAACGTCGCTCAACACCTTATGCACAACGTCGCGCTGGTGGTAACGTGGAAAAATCATCGATTCCTTTACCTTTTTGCGGCCGGTGTCTTCGTTGATTTCTTCTTTGGTTTGCAAAAAAATAAACTTGCTGATAAGTTCGAGGAGCGAATCTTTGGTAAGAACGTCTTCCCACATATACGACACGCTGTATCGGTCTTCGTAGATGGGGTTGCCCGCGCCGGTGTTGATGCCTTCGCCGTTGCCCATATTAAACGGCAAGAAAAATGTATCTTCTTTGGCAAGTTGGGTGGTCATAAACACTTGCTCCAAATCCATTGCAAAATTTACAAGCACGCCGCTTTTAAACATAAAGAGCCTTGTTTTTGGGCTGCGCTCGGTGCGGTATTGGCGTATGGCGTCGTGATAACTTTGACCGGCAAGGTTGCATTTTAGTTCAAAGGTGATTATGGCAATGCCGTTGAGAAATATCACAAGGTCGATGCGCTCTTTGTCGGACGCCCATACCTCCTCCATCACCGAAAAGATGTTTTTATGATAGTTGGCAACGGCTTTTTGGTTGAAATCGGTAACGGGCTTGTTGTAATAGAGCGATAGTTTTTTGTTTGAGATTTCAATGCCGTGTTTCAGCACGTCGATAAGGCTGCCTTTGGGCTTGGTGGTTTCCATATTGATGCAGCCGATGATGGTTTCTTCGAGTTTGTCTTTGTAGATTTTGCGCAAGGCTTCCATCTCGTCGGGCTGAGAGTCGAGGAGAAATTCCATCAGCAATTCGGTATCCATCGCATACAGCCTGTTGAATTGCTTGCCGTTGCGCTCGATGTATCCGTTTTGGCTAACAAGATACTCGATGATATATTTTTGATATTCCTTTTCGGAGAGGATGGTGTTCATAGTGGGTTAAAGTGTTAATAATTTTCCTTTTTCTGTTGTTACATACCTTTGTGCTGGATTTTTGGGTGTATCAGGTATTGTCATCTGCAAATAACCATACGAAACCAAATCTTTGATATAGGTTTTTAAATTTTTGGTTTGATATGTTATACCCAATTGCTCAAATATTTCGTGTGCACTTTTCGGTTCAACACAAAACGCTAAAACGCTTCTTTGTTTGTCAGACAAAGTAACAGTGTTAGTAACAGTGTCAGTAACAGTGTTAGTAACAGTGTCAGAGTTAGTGTCAGAGTTAGTGTTAGTGTCAGAGTCTGCGTATGTTATTGAAAATGAAAAATGCTGTCCGTTTTCTATAAAAATTTGGTAATCTTTATAATAAATCGGAGCATATTTCAAAATGTTTCGTGTTCCTGAACCCAAATCTTCCACCCAATCAAACTCTCTAAAAACCTTAACAATAAGCGGATTTTTGGTATAATTACCTAATTCTTTGATGTTTACTGAGCCTTCGTTCATTGTCGGGACAAGTCGCGTAACATTTTTGGTAACAACCCTATCTTTAAAAATCTCAAAGAAACACGCAAAGCCCAAACTATAATCGGTGTGCACGCAAATGTTGCCTATCAACTCTCGCATCAACGCACCTCTAACATCCTCTCGCCGTGCACTTCCTGATGGAAGGTAAAACTTGTCGGGGAGATGCATTGCTACAAATTTTTGCAACTCGCCATAAACTTTGATAAGGTTGCAACGCAGTGTTTTGCGGTCGTCGTAACGATTGTCGGTAAATTCGTTACGTTCATACTGTTGCCAAGTACACAAATGATACAACGCTTCGTATCTGTATCTCGGCAAAAAAGTTTCAATGGCTTCGTCGGTTCCAAAAATCAACAATGCTGCATATCGAATCTGCAATTTTTGATTGTGTTTTTCTGCAAGTCGGCACGATAATAACAACTCTTCGTCTGACATTTGCAGCCAAATATGATTGGGATTTTTTACTCTGACAAGATTACGGCAATATTTAAACGTATCCGAATCAAGATGTTTTAGCCTAAGACCTTCTACAATTCTCTCTTCAAAGATGTGCGGATTTTTTCTTTCAAAAAGGTTGAGCAACAATTCTGATTGTTCCGTAATGTCAATGTCGGCATCTCCGTTTCTGTCCCAAAAACGTTTTTTATAACTGTATGCGTATTGACTGGGTTGAACATTAATTACAATTATTGTTTTGCCGTCAATTCGCTGAATTTCAGGCATAATGTACGGCACGGGAACAAACAAGTTTTTGTTGTTGAAGGCTGTAATAAGGTTTTTCTTTAATGTTTCTGCCTGTGCTTCATTAACGCCCTCGATAATGCCGTCGTCGTTAACGCCTAAATAAATTGTGCCGCCCGAATGGTTCAAAAACGAACATACCGTCTCGTACACAGAATGGCTTATGGCATTTGTGCAACTCTTAAACTCGGTTTTTATGTCCTCTTTTGTGGGCAACATCGTTAAAATATCGTTTTATTTCACACTCCTAAATTATAAAATCTTGGTATAATGGCAAAAAATTTTTGAAAAATAAAATAAATGGGCGGACGTCGTTACGGGCTACCGTTCCTCCTGTTCATTAAATCGGTCATCGTTCCATCTTTCGGGATTGGTTTTGATGTATTCTGCAATTTTTAAATACATATCTTCGTTTCTGATGATGATGTCGTAATAATCCCGTTGCCATAATGTTTTGTTGAACCTTTGCCAACCGTTTTTTTTGACGCCACGGATGTATTCATTTGTGGTCATGGTCTTGAACCAACGCACAATGTTTCCAACTGTATTTTCTTGTTGATTGGTGATGTGAATGATACAATGAAAATGATTTGGCATTACCACATGCTCCAAACATTTGATATTCTGATATTTGTTAGGCAGTTCATTATACCATTTTTCTACCATGACGCCAGCATCGTTCAAAATATTTTTATGGTTTTCGATACGTCCAAACAATCGTTCCCTATTTTGACTGCACAGGGTCAAAAAATACAACCCCCGCTGACTATAATCATAATTTTGCAGACGGTGGCTCTGACGATTTGGTAATATGTCATTCGTTTTCATCGCTTTATGTTTTTTTGTTGGATGCAAATATAATTTTTTTTAATGATTGTGGCAATTTTTTATTGGATAAGGAGATGGAAAGTAACGGGCGTAACGGGCGTAACGGGCGTAACGGGCGGAACGGGCGGACACGTAGGTCCGCCCCAACGAAAGGAACCGTTATAAAAAAAATTGAATGAGGAGGGAAGAATGGACGGCGAAGCCGTCCATTCTTCCCTCCTTCCTCCAATTGGGCGGACTGTTGGGGCGGACCTGCGTGTCCGCCCGTCACGCCCCGTTAAATTCAATTTTTATTCTAATTATCAATTACGGGTGGGACGTTTTTCCCCGTTACATATTCGTAAATCAATGATTTTTTGTATGCCTCCAACGTGCTGATTTGCTTTTGCTTGTCGCTGATGATGCTGTCAAATTCCGAACATTTCGTATCCAAATACGTCGCGATGGCGCGCTGTTCGGCAAGGGGGGGAGTCAAGATTTTCATATTTTTTACAATCTCTTGATTGATATTTGGATCTTTTCTACTCCCTTGTGCATAATACATCCAAAATGGACGTAAAAAACGAATAAAAAAGAATGCGTATAAAGGAATAATGATTGTCTCGTCGAAATGAATACTGCACACAGCCTGATTAGTTCTTGCTTTGACTAATAAAAAACCTGAGTTACCGATAGTTCCATCTCCTCCATACATAGCAATTAATATGCTATTTGGCATTTGGATTTTGCCAGCTATCATAGAAGCCCCAATATTTGTTAGATGCT
Source organism: uncultured Bacteroidales bacterium (assembly GCA_937877455.1). Taxonomy (GTDB): domain Bacteria; phylum Bacteroidota; class Bacteroidia; order Bacteroidales; family UBA3824; genus UBA3824. Next base: position 16,148 of record CALFIU010000175.1, on the reverse strand, counting down.
TTTCCGTATCTATTATTCCTTTCTCGTGAAGGTCGTATGAGCAAACCCATTTTATATCTCCATCAAAAAAATCTGCATTGCTTGACGGGGGAGTTCCTCCGCTACAAGTATCCGCAATAAAACCTATTTTCGTCACTTTCCACCCTTCCGGAATCCTGCCAATCCACTGAATACCGCTGTCTTTGAGTTTTGCATTTTTGTTCAAACCTTTTGTAACAGCCTCTGTGATAGTAGATTTTTTCAACTCGTTGAGGGTTTCAATCTGTTTGTTAATATCCGCAATCAAACCGTCTATCTGAGAACATTTCGAGTCGAGATAGGTGGCGATAGAGGTTTGGGTGGAAAGGGGAGGGACACAAACAGAGATATTCTTCATATCTTGCCAATTAGTTGACCATAAGTCATCTACAATGCCATGCCCCCATTTATAGAACTCGTCAGCAAATTGTACTGTATGAAAAAGCCAATCATAATAATTAGGATTCATTTCATTTAATGGCTGCAAAACTGTATTAATCAATGAAACTGAACCATCATATTTTGAAATACCACAAGAGCCGCGTCTATCAGAACGGCTATTAATGGCAAAATCACCTTTTTTTACCAATTTCCTATCATCGTGGGCATTGGTTTTCGCAACATGCTCCATCTGAGGAACTATGCCATTCATTGTTACGGACAATGGTGGATAATCTCTATCGCTGACTTTCTGATTGCGCAATTGATACAATTGCCCAATTTTAGTTACCTCCCAATCATCAGGAATTTCGCCAATCCATTGTATGTTAGAGTTTTTCATTTTGTTAGTCGGGTAATTTTTTTAGTGCAGTGATTATGTTAATCATCTGTTTTATTGATGTTTCCACTATATTCATTTTCCCAAAATCACTATTGATTTCGTGAGGATGGTCGATATAGTTTCGCACACAATATTGGAGAGAATAATCGTCATTGACATATTTCTTTAATGGGTCAGTTTCGGCAGGCTTCCTTACGATTAGTTTCTCGTCTTTGCCTGTTCTAAAATATGTATGAAACGAAGTTAATGACTTAAACGGTTCGTTTTTGAGGCATTTTGAATCAATATGCTCGATGTCGCAGAAACCGAATTTTGTGTTAATCAAATTGATTATCAAACCAAATAGCGCGATATGGTAATCGTAAGACGCTGCCTTGAAAGCCAAATAGTTGATTTCGCAAAGTAGCGGTTTTTTCAATAATCTATCATTCAACGGATTTGGCTCTATTTCGTCAAGTTCGTTGCCTTGGCTGTCTTTTTTGCGTTTCAATACCGTGATGGATGAGATTTTCAACTCGTTGACGATGAATGGCGAATGGGTTGAAATGATAACTTGTGTATTTGGCAGATTCAGAATATCCTGCAACCTATTTACAATATCCCTTTGTTGCGATGGATGCAAAGATATTTCGGGCTCTTCAACGGCGAGGATGATTGGTCCTCCATTGATAGAAAATTCAGATAGTTTGCTCATTGTGAAATAATAAATCTCACAAAGACGTTTGAATCCCGAACCTCTTTTGGATAATTTGATATTCATTGAACCAAAACTATTCAAGTATTCTTCCCCAAAAAATGCGATATCTTTTTGTCTGTCTGATGCGATAAATTGATCTACTCTCGTCAAAATTTCAGTTGATTTTGACGAAATATCTTCAAATGAACCTTCAAAAAAAAGATCTTCTAAATCTTGATTCTCTATGAAAAATGGAATATTGTTTATATGTCTATCTCCATTCAAAAACGTATTTTTAACTAATTTTTTGAAATTTTCCCAATCTAAGTCAGAAACTGGCTCAGGATTTTTTTCATCAACCCAATAGATAAACAATGGCTGATTCTCTAATTCTCTAATATCGTTGTCATTTATTAGGAATGCAACCTCATCAAGTTTCCGTTCTGTAATATTGAAAAAAATATTAGAGTCTCCAGTCTTTTTGAATTGTCTAATTATTTGTTTCGCTTTTTTTGTCAACCCTGAACATTTGATTACTTTTTGAATATTAGGTTCAAACTGAGATAGAATACCGAATAAAGTATATAAGATGATTTTTTCGTCAGAATTGGTACAGAGAGAGTTTAACCGCCATTTATTAGCGATAATTTTTTGCAAGTCTCTGTTGCCACTCATATACCCACTAATAAAATCTTTTATTGGTTGGGATTGTGTTACAGAATACAATTTGCCTAAATTGATAAAGATATTTAATAAGTCTTCAACCTTTTTTTTATCAAAATGATACGGATATATTGTTTCAACGAATTGATGGCAGGAATTGACCAATGAGTTTAAATTCTGATTTAAATCAATGAAATGATTATTGTCGTCAACACCAAATTTATAGAAAGAGATATTTGCCGCCCTTCTGTCATCTTCAATGGTTGGTGAAGAATAGTCCAATATTGTACCGTTTTTTAATTTGCACAAAATATTGGCAGGGGCTGTGCCACCCTGCGTTTTGTCATCCTCTGAAATAGATTTTCCACTATTACACAGAATGTCCAATGCCTCCAAAACAGAAGACTTGCCAATGTCGTTCTTGCCGACCAACGCAGAAAACGTATCTACAATATTAATATCTGTAGATTTGTGAATCCTGAAATTTGTTAGTTGGATATGAGTAAGCATATACGTTGTTTTTGATTAGGGTTGATAGTGTTTGAGACAAAGTGTTGGCACTCCAAGAAAAATCGGGAATTCTTACAACAAGTTTTCCGATGTTTTGTTTTGTGACAAGAGATATTTGTTTGTCTTCTTTAATTGGAATAAACAATGTATCTCTGCCAACTATGTTTTTGATAGTGGAAATGTCATTATTGTTGCTTGTACCAGTTGCATACACGATTACATCCGGATTTGCGTATTCAATCTCACGAACCAAAATGCTAAGATTGATGTCCTCGCAATAATGCAATTCTTTTCTATCTGGATAATTGTTTGATTTGCGGTCAATTTTGGTTACAGAAGTCCACAGACAATCGAATTTTGAATTAATTGTTTGAGAGATTTTTACCATTATTTTTTCAAAATAATCGGTAGAACTAACTTTGTTTGTTAGTTTTTCATAGGATTTATCATACCAATCCATCAATGCATCTATATTATACATTGTTCTCTGCCTCAATGGATATGTTGTTTTGGACTTAGGCGTTGATTTGTAGCCATCGTTGCCTGTGAACCAATCTTTTGTCTCTTGTTCGATGAACAATATCTTAGTCTGGCTATCGCAATATTTTGAATTGCATTTCATCAAAACAGGGTATGTGTATTCCTTGATGTCGTATTTGTTGGCTAAATCTTTGTTCAGCCAATGGTCGTACAAGTCCTTCAATTGCTTATTTACAGATTTTGCATCCATATTTCAGTCCTCCATTATTCTTGCTGCAAATATAACAACTTTTTCTTAGTTAAACAATTTCGTTATCCTCTCATTTACCGATTTTTCCAAGTCCAAAAACTGTTTTTGGAGTTCGTCGGACGGGGTTGGCTCTTGGTATTTGTAGAAATAGCGGGTGAAGGGGATTTCTGCGCCGGTTTTGACAACGGGTTTCTTTTTGGAGAGGTCTTCTTCAAAGAAATATTGGGCGTCGGGCACGTGCGGCAATACTTCCGCCTTCATATAGTCGTCGATGTCGGTTTTGTAAGGCACAATTTCGATGTCCTTGCTGTCGGGGTCGTAGATGATGTTGCCGGCTTTGTCGCGCTGGATTTCGGCGTTTTTGTCCATCTTGGAGAGGCCCTTGGCTACTTTTTCTACAAATTTTGCGAGGTCTTTGCCGTTGTATTTGTCAGCGAGGAGTTTTGCCAATACTGGGACGAAGGTTTTGGGATTGTTGTAAACCTTGTCGGAAACGGCGTTGTTGAGCGTTTCTATTATTGAATCATACACCGGCTTGCTGGCTGCGTAACTATCGAGACGGTCTTTTTCCTTGCCCGAAAGTTCTTCTTTGCCTTCGAGTTCCGCCACTTTTGCCTCGTCGTAGAGGGCGGAGAGCGCACCCGACGAAATCATGTTGCCGATGCGCTCCTCGGTGATGGCATAACTGCGCTGCAATGGCTGCATTACTGAATATTCGCGATACATGAAGTCCTCGTTTGAGTGTATCTGGCAAAATTCGTTTTCCTCAAAGTCGGAATACAATTTGGTGATAGCCATACGGTCGTTGGGCGAAATTTCGTTTCGCTTGTTGCCCAACGATTTGCGCAATGCGTGTTTGAATCCCGAAGCGTCAATCAGTTGCACTTTGCCCTTGCGTTTTTCAGATTTGCATTTCGATAGAATCCAGATGTATGTGGCAATGCCGGTATTATAAAACATATCGGTTGAGAGCTGTATGATGGCTTCCAAATAGTCGTTTTGCAACAGCCAACGCCTTATCTGCGATTCGCCCGACGATGTGCCGCCGGTAAATAGCGGCGAGCCGTTTTCGATGATTGCGCACCGTCCGCAGGTGTCGTCGAGTTTGTCTAATGCCGACTGCACAAAGAGCAACTGCATATCGCCCGTGCCCGGCGCACCGGCTGGGAAACGTCCCGAACTACCTTTTTTTACTTCGACATTAACCGCATTTTCGCAGCCCTCTGCCGCATCTTTGCCGCCCCACGCCGTGCCAAATGGCGGATTTTCAATCACAAAACGCATTTTGGTATCGGGGAAACAATCCATTTTCATTGAGTCTTGCAGACGGATATTGTCGGCGTTTTGACCACGGATAAGCATCTCGGCAAAGCACATGGCGTAAGATTCGGGGTTTATTTCCTGCGAAAAGAGGCGGATGTCTGCCGAAGGGTTCATGCGTTTGATGTAACTATTTGCAATAGAGAGCATACCGCCCGTTCCCGAAGCTTGGTCGAGAATGGTGATTACCTTGGCATTGTCGAAAATATCGTCGCAACCTTCGGCAGTAAGCACCGACACCATAAGTTTGATGATGTCGCGTCCGGTGTAATGGTCGCCCGCCTCGGCATTTTCAGAGAATTTTCGTATCAACTCCTCAAAGATATATCCCATGGTCATGTTGTCAATCTTAGAAGGGTCGAGGTCTATCTCGCTAAACGCCTTTACCACAGCGTACAAGCGGTCGTGCTTTTCCATCTTGTCGATTTCCTTTTCAAATTCAAGGTTTTTGATGATGTTTTGCACATTTTCGGAAAAATCGCCGATGTAACTCTTGAAATTGGATGCGAGGTTGTCGGCATCATCTACAAGTCGCGCAAGTGTGTACCGGCTTTTGTTGTAAAAATGAAACCCCGACACCTTGTACAGCGATTTGGCGGGTTCGTCGGGATTGGCAGTCACCTTGTCTAACACAGCCTTTTTGGTAGGCTCCAAAGCACATTCAAACCGCCTGATTATTGTCATAGGGATAATGACATTCTTGTACTTGTCGCTCTGATAAGTACCTCTAAGTTTGTTGGCAATCGACCAAATGAAGTTGACTTCTTTGGTAACGTCCATCGGGGAATCGTCCCACGGGTCGGAAATAGTATTTTGTGAAATGCTCATGTTTATCAAATGTAAGTTGCCACAAAGGTAAGAATAATTTTGCATAATGGGGGAAAAAATGTAATTTTGCGTTGGAAAACAGACAATAAAATGCAAGACAACAACATCCAAACATACAACAGCGCGACCACAACCATCAAAAATGCGATTCTGAGCGCACAATACGAGGCGGCAAAGGGTGTCAACAATATCCAACTGACACTCTACTACTCTATTGGACGTTTTGTATCGCAAAATAGCCGCAACGGTAAGTGGGGAACTCACGCCATCGCAACCATCAGCCAACTTCTCAAAAAAGATATGCCCGGATTGAGGGGTTATTCGGAAACAAATATGAAACGTATGCGTTCTTTTTATGAAGAATGGACTGAACTTGACCCTGTTTTAAATTCGTCCGTTAAAACGGACAAATTACAAAATACTGATAATGAACAAGATAATAATTCGTCCATTCAAACGGGCGAAATTTCGTCAGTTAAAACTGACGAAATTATAGATTTGCTTCCGTTCAATTTTCCGACTATTGACGCATTCCCTGCCAATGATTTTAGAAGTATTGGTTTTACACATCATTATGAAATATTAGTGGGATGCAAAGACCGTAAAGAGCGTATGTTCTACATCTCGGTCTGCGCTCGCGAGCATCTGACTCCTGACGGTATTAAAAATTGCATCAAACAAAATTTTTATAGCAAAAAAGGTCAGATGCCTAACAATTTTTTACAACGGCTACCATCGGGAAACCTTGCAAAAAGGGCAATTCTTGCGTTCAAAGACCAATATATGCTTGATTTTATCAATGTTGAAGAACTCGGAGCGCGTGATATTGAGGAAGTTAACGAAACTGTTGTGGAACAGAAAATTGTTGACAATATCAAAAAATTTGTATTGAAATTTGGCAAAGATTTTTTGTTTGTGGGCAATCAGTACACGATAACAGTTGCCGGTCACGACCATAGGATTGATTTGCTGTTTTACAATCGCGATTTAAATTGTTTGGTGGCAATTGAACTGAAAACAGGAGCGTTCAAACAGATTTATTTGGGCGAACTCAACGGTTATCTGCGGCTTTTGGATGACTATGTGCGCAAGCCTCACGAAAATCCATCCATTGGCATCGTTCTTTGCAAAAGTGCCGACAAGACCTATGTTGAATATATGATTCAAGATTACGACAAAGCCGATGGGCGTGGCTACATACCGCACGTCGAAAGACCTACCCGAACGTCTCCGCAACGCCCTGCCAGACATCGAACAACTTAAAAAACTTATTTCTGAAAACGAGATTTAATTACATAAAATGACACCACCTCGCTACGACATATTAAAACAGCAACTTGCTTCCCGCGTCCTCCTTCTTGACGGCGCGATGGGAAGCCTTATTCAGCAATATAACCTTTCGGAAGAGGATTTCACCGGCGAGAGGTTCGTTGGCGTAACGCTCCAAATGAAGGGCAACAATGATATTCTCAATATTACCAAACCGCAGGTAATCAAAGAGATACATTCACGATACTTAGATGCTGGATGCGACATTATCGAAACCAACACTTTTAATGGTACGACGATTTCGCAGGCGGATTACAATACCCAAAAGTTTGTTTATGAAATAAATTTCAACGGTGCAAAAAACGCCCGAGAAATGGCTGACAAGTACTCCACGCCCGAAAAACCGCGTTTTGTGGCAGGTTCGATGGGTCCAACGAATAAGACCGCCTCGATGAGTCCCGATGTCAACAATCCCGGATTCCGAGAGGTAACTTTCGACGATATGGTAACGGCTTATACTGAGCAAGTTAGAGGACTTTTGGACGGCGGGGTGGATATTTTTTTGGTGGAGACGTGTTTTGACACTATCAACATAAAGGCGGCGTTGTACGCTATAAATCAAGAACTTGAAAAACGCCAAATCGACAAATTCCCGATAATGGTATCGGCAACCATCGCCGACAAATCGGGCAGAACGCTTGCTGGTCAAACAGTTGAGGCGTTGCTCTATTCGGTTTCGCACATTGATTTGCTCACCATCGGCTTAAATTGTTCGTTTGGTGCACGCGACCTGAAACCATATTTAAAAATCCTTGGTGAAAAGTCGGTTTTCAGAATTTCGGCGCACCCAAATGCGGGACTTCCCAACCAGTTTGGACAGTACGACCAAACGCCCGAAATGATGCAGGAACAGATTCAGGAGTACTTGGACGAGGGTCTTGTAAACATTATCGGCGGCTGTTGCGGCACCACGCCTGAGCATTGCGCCAAAATGGCGGAAATTCTTGCAACCGCTAAACCGCACCGTGTGCCAGAAAATCCACACGAAATGCGTCTTTCGGGTCTTAATCCGTTGATTGTCAGCAAAAAAGAGAAGGTGTTTTTTAATGTTGGCGAGCGTTGCAATGTGGCAGGTTCGCGAAAATTCCTCCGCCTTATCAACGAAAAAAATTACAACGAGGCTCTCGAAATTGCCCGCAAAGAAGTGGAGGAAGGCGCTGATATTATTGACGTTAATATGGATGACGCAATGCTCGACGCCAAAGCCGAAATGGTAACTTTCCTCAACCTTTTGAAATCTGAACCCGACGTTGCCATCAAGCCCGTGATGATAGATTCGAGCAAGTGGGACGTTATAGTTGCGGGTCTTAAATGCCTGCAAGACAAGGCGATAGTCAATTCAATTTCTCTCAAAGAGGGCGAAGAAAAATTCCTCGACCACGCCCACACAATTCAAAAATTTGGCGCGGCAACGGTGGTGATGGCTTTTGACGAAAAGGGTCAGGCAGACACCTTTGAACGCCGCATCGAAATTTGCAGCCGAGCATATAAGTTGCTGACAGAGAGGCTTAATTTCAATCCCGAAGATATTATTTTTGACCCTAACGTTTTGGCGATTGCAACGGGAATCAGCGACCACGACAATTACGCTGTGGATTTCATCAAAACCGTTACGTGGATAAAAGCCAACCTTCCATACGCCAAAATTAGCGGCGGCATCAGCAACCTATCTTTCTCATTTAGAGGCAATAACCCTGTGCGCGAGGCTATGCACAGCGTTTTCTTGCATTACGCCGTTGCTGAGGGTATGGACATGGGAATCGTCAACCCCGCAGCAATGGTAAAATACGAGGACATCGACCCCGAACTACGCCCAAAAGTGGAGGATGTGGTGCTCAACAAATTTCCCGAAGCGGGCGAACGGCTTGTGGAATATGCCGAAATTGCAAAGGCGAAGGCTACTGGCAAAAAGGTTGAAAAGGACATCGAATGGCGACATCTGAGCGTTGAGGAGCGGTTGCAGTACGCTTTGCAAAAAGGCATTTCGGAGTTTCTGCCCGTTGACATAGAGGAGGCTCTCCAAAAATATCCAAACCCCGTTGAAATCATCGAAAAACCGCTAATGAATGGTATGAACATCGTTGGCGAATTGTTTGGCGCGGGCAAGATGTTTTTGCCGCAAGTGGTTAAGACAGCGCGAGTTATGAAACAGGCTGTGGATATTCTTAAACCAGTGATAGAATCGAAACAGTCTGCAACAGCGTCGTCGGGCAAGATAATTATGGCAACCGTAAAAGGCGACGTTCACGACATTGGCAAAAACATCGTCTGCGTGGTGATGGCGTGCAACAATTTTGAAGTTATCGACCTTGGCGTGATGGTTCCCACCGAAAAAATCGTTGAAGAAGCCATTGCGCAAAAGGCTGACGCTGTGGGACTTTCGGGATTGATTACTCCATCGTTAGACGAGATGATAAACGTTGTTAAGGCAATGGAAAAGGCGGGATTGCGGATTCCCGTGATGATTGGCGGCGCAACCACATCGGAACTTCACACCGCTGTCCGTATTGCTCCAAACTATTCAGGTCCTGTGTGTTACGTAAAAGACGCATCGCAAAACGCATACGTGGCAACGGCTTTGATTACCAAAAATCAGGAGTTTATGGATAAACTCAAAAAACGTCAGGCGGAGTTGCAACGTCAAAACGCCGAACCTTCTGCCGCTCAGCCTGTTGCAGAGTCCGCCACAAACACCAACTTGCCTAAATTGAAGTTCTCCAATATCGTTACCCCCAAAACGCTCGACCGCTTGGTACTCAACAATATAGACCTCAATCTTCTTGTTCCTTACATCAATTGGAAGATGTTTTTGATAGCGTGGAAAATCAAGGAGAACACCCCCGAAGCCGCCACCACTTTGGCAGACGGCCGCCGTATTCTTCAAGAAATTATCGACCAAAAACTCACCACGGCAAACGCTGTGTTTCAGATATTTGCAGCCAAAAGCGAAGGCAATTTCGTAAAACTTTTCTCCGACGAAACCCGCCAAAAATGTATCGAAACTTTTGAATTTCCACGGCAGAAAAAGCCGGGCGACGACGGTTTCTGTTACTCGTTGGCGGATTTCATTTCGCCCGAAAAAGATTATCTCGGAATGTTTGCCGCCACCACAGGCATAGGTCTCGACACCTCCAAAGACGATGATTACAAGACGATTATGAAAAAACTTTTGACAGACCGCCTTGTTGAAGCCCTTTCGGAATATCTCCACCGCGAAGTCCGCACCCGCTATTGGGGATACGCTCCCGACGAGAGCCTCTCGCCCGACGAACTCATCAAAGGGCATTACATCGGCATCCGTCCCGCCATCGGCTATCCGTCATCACCCAATCATCAACAGAAAGTGCAGGTTTTCAAACTATTAGATGCCACCGCTGCCACAGGAATAGAATTAACTGAAAGCACAATGATGGTTCCAAGTCGAAAGTCTGTGGGTTCTATTTTGGAAATAAGGAGGCGAGGTATGTGGATGTGAGGTGAAAAAAAGTTTTGTGGAATTGCGATTATTATTGTATTTTTGCAGACGATAATAAGTATTATGACAAAAGCAATGGAGCAAGTATCAAAGAAAAACCATATAAATTCTATCGTCGATTTTCCCGAAGAAATAACGGAAGAAGGCGTAAAAATATATGGTGAAACGTCATACGAAAACCAAATGGCTGTGCTGAGCCATTACTTGCATAATCTTGACAGCGAATCAAATGAAATGTCAAGAGAGGATATTCTTGTTGCTATTAATTTTTTTCTCACACGGAAAAAGAAGATACAAAATGTTTCCGAGGAGGATATTAATATGGCTGCGGAACATCCGACACAGTTCGGCTTATTTGACGATTTCTTTAAAGTGCCGTTTCCGTCGCCTGAAAAACCAAAATTCACTTTCATTGATTTGTTTGCAGGAATTGGCGGTTTTAGAATCGCATTGCAAAATCTTGGTGGAAAATGCGTTTATTCTTCTGAATTTGATGCAAAAGCGCAAGAAACTTATCTTGCCAATTTTGGAGAAATGCCATTTGGTGACATTACTAAACAATCTACTAAGAATTTCATTCCCAAAGACTTTGATATTTTGTGCGGAGGTTTTCCTTGCCAGGCATTTTCGTTGGCGGGAAAAAGGTTGGGATTCGCTGATGAAACAAGAGGAACACTTTTCTTTGAAATCGAAGCAATTTTGCGCCAACACAAGCCCAAAGCATTCTTTTTGGAAAACGTCAAAGGTCTCGCTATTCACAATAAAGGAAATACCTTAAAAACAATTCTTAAACATCTGGATGATTCAGGATATGATGTTGTTCCTCCTCAAATACTTAATGCAATGGATTATGGAGTTCCACAGCATCGTGAACGTATTTATATAATCGGATTCGGATTTGGGAATCAATATTAACGATTTTAAATATCTAGAACCAGTTTCAATCGGCGACAAACGCCCAAAATTCCGCGATGTGATGGAAGAAAAAGAAGTGTCGGTAAAATACTATCTTTCTACGGCGTATATGGATACATTAATACGACATAAGGCACGGCACGAAGCGGCAGGACACGGTTTTGGATACAAAATCATTGACATTGATGGTGTAGCCAATGCAATTGTTGTCGGTGGTATGGGTCGAGAATGCAATTTGTTAATAGACAAACGGTTGACTAATTTCACTCCCATCACACGAATTAAAGGTGAAGTAAATAAAGACGGTGTACGTAAAATGACACCGCGCGAATGGGCAAGGCTTCAAGGATTTCCCGACAAATTTAAAATTGTTGTTGCGGACGCGTCTGCATACAAACAATTTGGAAATTCAGTTGCTATCCCAGCAATTCAAGCAACTGCCGAACAAGAATTAAAAACGTTAGGATTAATTTGAAGAATATGGCAATAACAGGTAATAAAGGAGAATGGAGCGAGATTTACACGCTCTTTCGTTTACTAGGAGAAGGCAAGGTACACGCAGGCGATGCAAATTTGAATAAACTCAGTTTGTATTACCCGATTATCAACGTCATTCGTGAAGAAAGCAAAAAGTATGAATATAAACCTGATACAACTCAAAATATTGTCGTTGTTAGTGAAGACGGCAGTGAGTTTGTTCGTATTCCAATGAATAAATTCGTAATTGAATCAAAAAATCTTTTGCAAGCAATTAAGACTACTATCAAAAGTAGTTTTGATGTTCCAAATACGGAATGTTTTATGGGGCAAATTGGCTGTTCAAAATTAAAAGCATCTTCCAACGACAAATCCGATATTTATATTGTCATTCACGATTTATGAACCAATATGAAACCTCTTTTGGGGTTCAGCATTAAATCCCAACTTGGAAGTGCATCAACATTACTTAATGCAAGTGATAGTACCAACATTACCTATCGTATCACGAACAAAATGATGTCAAAAGAGGACTTTGATGGCATAAATAATATTAAAGACCATTTGCCGAGAATGAAGGCTTTAATTGACAAGGGATATAAATTGGAGTTTTTTGACATTGAAAACAAAACTTTTAAGAACAATCTTTTGTTTCTTGACTGTTGTATGCCAATTTTTATTGCTCAATGTCTTATTTGTGACAGTATGCCAAATTCAACTTCTTCACTAAAAGATGCAGTTACTATTGTTGCTACCAACAATCCCTTTGGATATTCAGGTAAAAACGTAGAGGAGTTTTACGCACATAAAATGAAAGTATTATTACTTGCGTCTGCTCTTGGAATGATGCCATCAAAAGAATGGTCAGGTCATTATGATGCTAACGGAGGCTATCTAGTTGTAAAACAAGACGGAGAGATTGTTTGCTACCATTTTTACAATCAAAACGATGTAGAAGATTATCTTTTCAATAACACTCGTTTTGAACGAGGTAGTAGAAGTCGTCATCACTTCGGCACATTGTATCGGGGTGCTGACGGAGAAGTATATATCAAACTCAATCTTCAAATAAGGTTCAAAAAATAGCATAATGATATGGATGCCAACATACAAAATGCAACTGAAAGCGGGGAACACCAACCACACTTTGACATAATAGCACAAAAGTATGCAAAACATATTGAAACACTATTCAACGAAAGCCAATCCAATAGACATGCATTCGAGTATATGACAAAGGAACTTGCAAACCTTGCCTTGTGTAACACACCTATCAAGTTTCTGTTGCAAAGGGATTTGAGTACATTACTGAAAGCCAAAGAACTCGCCAATGACCCTCGCGATATAGCGTGGCTGGAAAAGCAAATTGAAGTTGACAACTTCGACTTGTATGTCGTTGCCGTAAAAGATGAGAAGACATATTGTTTCGGCTGCGTACAGTGTAAGACAAGTATCCGCGACAGGGTTTCGAGGGACAGAGAATTATCTTCGGAGGCTATGCGAGCGTTTTTTGGGAGTATATCATTGGTTTTGGACGGAACGATGCTGAAAACACCAAAGTACATTGCAATGGTCAACGGCGGTCAGACTACTTTCTCCGAAAACGGTTGGCACGGCATGTATGATTTGTCAAACACAATTCCCTGTGGTCGCATCTATGCTTTGGATATGGATTTCGCCATTATACGAGATCACGCTCTAAAAGCCTACAAAGCGTGGTCTGAGCAAAGACAATGGTTCACAAATAAGTGGAGTGCAGAAGATTAATGTATCATTGAAAATGTCTTTAACTGAAAGCACAATGATGGTTCCAATGTCGAAAGTCTGTGGGTTCTATTTTGGAAATAAGGAGGCGAGGTATGTGGATGTGAGGTGAAAAAAAGTTTTGTGGAATTGCGATTATTATTGTATTTTTGCATAAAAATTAGTAAATGAAAGCATTGAACCATACAATATATTTTAAGGCATCACAAAAAATGACCGAAATTAACGACGAGAGTATCGACCTCGTCGTTACATCTCCTCCGTATCCTATGATTGAGATGTGGGACGAAATAATGGTTAAACAAAACAACGAGATTAAAGTTGCATTTGATGATGTAGAACCAAGAAAGGCATTTGAACTGATGCATCAGGAACTTGACAAAGTTTGGAAAGAATGTTGGCGTGTTCTAAAAAATGGTTCATTTCTTTGCATCAACATTGGCGATGCCACAAGAACCATTAACGGAGAATTTGCTCTGTATAACAACAATGCAAGGATTATTCAAGCATGTGAAAAAATTGGCTTTATTAATTTGCCCAATATTTTATGGAGAAAAGTATCCAACGCGCCAAACAAATTTATGGGAAGCGGAATGTTACCTTGTGGTGCCTACGTTACCTTGGAACACGAATGGATTCTGATTTTCCGCAAGGGTGGCAAAAGGGAGTTCAAAACATCTGCAGAAAAGGATTATAGACGCGATAGTTCTTTCTTTTGGGAGGAACGTAACGTGTGGTTTTCGGATTTGTGGGACGTCAAAGGAGTAAAACAAAGCATCAATCAATCGCCATCAAGGAATCGCAACGCTTCTTTCCCATTGGAAATACCTTTCCGCCTAATTAATATGTATTCACAAAAAGGGGATGTTGTGCTTGACCCGTTCATGGGGTTGGGTACAACAGCGATTGCTGCCATTATAAACGAACGCGAAAGTGTTGGTTATGAAATAGATAATTTGTTGAAACCATTGCTCAAGGATTATTTCGACACGATTGACATCAATCAAGCTAACGGTATTATTTACAACAGATATAAAAAACATCTTGATTTTGTTACTGAGAGGCTAAATCAAAACAAAGACGTTAAATATGACAACCCTAACCTTGACTGTAAAGTTATGACAAATCAAGAAACTGACCTTACATTTCATTATATCGAAGACGTTAAGATGATAGACGATACCACACAGTTGGTTTACGAGTCTAATTATTTTCAAAGCCGCAAGCTTAATAACTTTCCCGACACTCGAAAAGAAACTCTGTTTTACGGCACTTAACTATTTGATTTCATTTTCGTTAAATTCAATGACAAGTCCGCCCTTTTTCTTTTCGTAATAGATAATAGGAACGTCTATGATTTCGTTTAGATGTTGTTCCAACTTATACGTCATCGATTTTATTTGGACAGGAACTTCTCCAATATAACCGTCAACACCTTTGGCCTCCTCTTCTTTATTGGCCAAATCCCAATTTTTGCCCAATTTATTGGCAATAAAGGATATAATTGCTTGTTGAACTTTTAATCCGCAAAATGTTTTGGTATAAACCAAATCTTTTACCCATTCCCTAATTATATCCTTGTCTATTAGGGACATAGCCTCTTTCAATTTCAGATATTGGTCGTAGATTTTCTCCGTTGCTGTTTCAACGGCATCAGGCTGTCGTTCATTGTACCATACAATCCAATCTTCCAATGTCTTGCCGTCGAATTCTTGAGTCAACTCAGACATTTGCCCGACAACTTTAGGTCTTGTTCCTTGTGCCGTCTGGTTAATTTGGTTGATGAGCATGGTTGTGTACTTCGGGAAAGGGTACATTGCTGCATTGGACAATTGCTCAACTTCGCTGTTTTTTATTTTTATTTTTGTCTTATAATAACTTAAAGATGAATTATTTTTTTTATTGTTGTAACTTCTATCTGTCTTATTTTCTCTGTCAGTATAAGATTTAAAATGACTATTTTCACTGAAAATAGTGTCATCATTTTTCATAATATTCTCAATAGTCGCTTGATACTTTTTTAAATAATTACTTTTTAGTTTTTACTAACTTCTTTTCATTATCTGCATAAGTAACACTAAACTTTATACCATTAGCATTGTTTTCCATAGCTTCTTTTTCAAAATCTATCATATCATCAGGTAGATTAAATGGACTACACCATACTAACTCAGAACATTTTTCTGGTTCAGCTATTCTTATTTCTCCTACATATTTTGATACTTCAAAATATACATCATAATATGGTGGTAATGATTTATTTTTTCTATTAGCAACAAAAGTATCTACAATATCTTCTATAGATATTTCTATTCCTAATTCTTCTTTAGCCTCTCTAATTGCTGCTTCATAAGCATTTTCTCTTTCATCAATATGTCCGGCTGGTAATGCAAGATATCCTGACCATAATTTTGTTCCTTGTCTTCTTTGAAGTAAAACTTCTCCATTTTCATTTTTAATGCCCAAAAAACTTACCATATTATTATCTCTATCAATGTTTGTTATCAATTGATTTAAAGTTAATTTCTTATTAATTTGAGTTGCAGTATATAAAAATAATATTTTGCTAACTTTTTCATTAACCATTACTGCCAATTTATTACAAATATCTTCCATTTTTTCTTCATTTTTACAAGATAAAGTTGTTTGCCTTCCTTCATAA
>CALFIU010000174.1 GCA_937877455.1 uncultured Bacteroidales bacterium | reverse complement strand
AACGCGACATCTACAACGCATGCATGCCTGGTCAAATTTTTAAAGACATAAAATTAGCCAAAACTTCAACTGGCGACAGCATAAAACTAAGCCAAACAACGCCAAACGCAAAACTACTTCTTTTTTGGGCAAACGGCTGCGGACACTGCGACAGTGCTGAAAACGCATTGAAATTTTACTATCACGACCTGCGCAAAAACAACATTGAGGTTATATCAATATGTAACGATAATTTTTCGCGCGAGGGTATAAAACAAAATGCAGAGCGTAAACAATTTCCATGGACCGACTATTGTGATGTAAAAAACTACTCTCGATATAGAGAATACTACTACGTAGTAAGCACTCCTCTACTCTATTTTATCGACAAAA
This sequence comes from uncultured Bacteroidales bacterium, assembly GCA_937877455.1. Taxonomy (GTDB): domain Bacteria; phylum Bacteroidota; class Bacteroidia; order Bacteroidales; family UBA3824; genus UBA3824. Next base: position 51,894 of record CALFIU010000174.1, on the reverse strand, counting down.
ATGGCAGAATAGTACAAAAAACTGCAGGAGAAGATAACATTACCCGCATAGCAAAAAAACTAAGCGGCAACGATGAATAAAATTAAATACACAATAAAATGAAAAAAATTTACATATTATTAGCCGAAGGGTTTGAGCTAATAGAAGCACTTGCTCCATACGACGTTTTCTGTCGTGGCGGAATAAACGTAAAATCTGTATCTACAACTGGCGATAAAACAGTTTCTGCATCAAATGGAGTTAAAGTTTTGTCCGACCAACTTATTTCGCAAACAGATTTTTCAGATGCTGACGTTATCTATCTACCTGGCGGTTACCCTGGATACACCAACCTCGCAAAAAATTCCGAAGTGGGTAAAATAGTAAAAAATCAATACGAAAGCGGCAAATTTGTAGCAGCAATATGCGGTGCACCTACCGTTCTAAAAGCCAACAGATTAGCTATTGGCAAAACTGTTACTGCACACTCATCATGTGCCGCTGAAATGAAAACCGAATATAACTACACTGGCAAAAACATTGAACGAGACCTCAATTTGCTAACAGCCATAGGTGCAGGACATTCGGTAAATTTTGCAATCGAAATTGCCAAAATAGTGGCTGGCGACCAAGCTGTTGAAAAAATTAAAAAAGGAATGGAATTATAGCCATGTTTTTTAATCTTAACATAAAAAAGCGACATTTTACCAACAAAATACTGGTTAAATGTCGCTTTTAATTAAATAAAACCTCAAAAACTTTGAATATAACTAATCTTTCAAAATTCTTATTTCGCTAATTCTTGGTGTTTCCTGATTTTCGGGAACTATCTTAAGCTCAACAGTTCCTTGTTGATTACCCGAAAGATTAACAACAACACAACCATTAGCATCTAAATTTACCGTTCCAACAACATTGCCACCAAGCGAAACTTTAAATTTACGACCACCGTCATTAAATCCTTTTAACATTATTTTTTTTGAACCATCAATCTTAACTTGGTATGCAAAAAAACTACGAGTACTACGCCAATGAACACCTTCGTCAGCACCATTCCAAGAAATATCTGAACTTATAAAATGGTCGCTTTCTGATTGTTGTTCACCACAGAAAATTTTGTCAATTGTTTTGGTTTCCAATTCCATAGCCGCTTTTTCGCTTTCTGCTATTTCTCGCTGTTTAACAGCCCACTCTTGTTGATTATAAAGTGGAAAATAAATCTGATAACGACATTCATAAAGCCTATAAAACGGAACAAGTTGCATACCTTCAAATTGTTTTAAAGAAAGACCCGTAAGTTGAAACGTCAATGGCTTACCATCGACAGATTTTATATGCGACAAAACATTATCTTTATCTCCAATAATAGCAGGCATTTGATAAAGAGGAATTTGAGGACCAGCGGCTATATGTCCACCACGAGAATCATCGGCATACATTCCATCTTGACGATCCGTTCCTGTTTTGGCAGCCAAAACCACAGGACCATAAAGGAAAGAATATTGCGACTTACCATCGGGCGTTGTTTCCGCCGTGAGGTGCATAGGTAAATCAACTGTAATCTTGTCGCCATCAGACCATTTGCGATTTAATACAACGTAGCCATTTTCTTCCTTGGCATCAAAAGCCTTGCCGTTAACCAAAACCACAACTTTGTTACACCACCAAGGTTTACGAATTTTTACACTAAATTTTTTAGCCGATGTTGTCTTAATAGTAATATTTGTAGATTGCTCGTTTGGAAAATTGTTTTCTTGAACAACATTTATATTGCCCCATGTTAGAGTAGAAGGTATAAAAAGATTAACAATCAAGTCGTTACCCTGTTTAGCATAAATCATTTCGCCGTATCGAGCAGGATTTTCTAAACCAGTACCTACACAACACCACATCGAAGTTTGAGGTTGAGAATAAACTCTGTAATGTCCCGACCGCATAGGTGTAAAATATACAAATCCACCTTGCACTGGGTTTAAAATTGAAAGAATATGGTTATAAAGTGCTCTTTCATAATAATCTATGTATCTTTTGTCGGCCGAGGTTTGGTAAAGCATCTTAGTTAGCCTAAGCATATTGTAAGTATTGCAACTTTCTGGACCTTGTTCACTTGCAAGCAAACCAGAAAAATCATTTGTTGGATTGAAATGCTCACGCATAGAATTTCCGCCAATAGATACGCTACGTTTGTTAACAACAACGTCCCAAAAAAAAGTAGCGGCATCATTCCAATCTTGAAGTCCTTCCAAATCTGCAATACGCTTATAACCAATTATTTTAGGTATCTGTGTATTGGCATGTTTTCCCGTAAGATTATCTTCCTTTGCCAACAAAGGTTTCAACATCGATTGATCCGAGAATTTATGAGCAAGTTCTAAATATTTTTTTTCGCCAAAAATAGCATAAGCATCGGCAAAAGTTTCGTTAAGTCCGCCATGTTCGCTAATAAGCATTTGCTGTATCTGGTCATCGGAAAGATTTTCTACAACTTCAATCATCCAATCACATAGTTTCTTTAACATATCAGCGGCTTCTTTTTTGTTAGCAAGCAAATAGGCATCTCGCAAACCAGCGTAAATTTTATGAATGTTGTAAAGAGGCACCCAACGGTCATTAAGTCCAAACGAACCTGCTCTAATGTTACCATTATGAAGTTGTTGCCATATCTGTTTGCCCGATGGTACTCCGCTTAAATAGCCGTTTGACGATACGTCTTGACAACGCTTTAGTTCCGAAAGAAAATAATCAAGTCTTGCGCCTATTTCTTTGTTTGCGGTGGCAGCATACATATACGAAAGTGCTGACAAATAATGACCTCCAATATGTCCGTCAAGCCCTGTGTTTTCCCAGTTGGAATAATTCTCTGCTTTTGGAGCAAGTCCTGCCTCTTTAAGATATGGAGCAAGAAGCCGGTCTGGATTTAAACCGAGAATATAACTTATATCTGCCTGTTGGTTTAACAAAAACTGACTATTACTAAGTTTTACGTCAGAAATGTCAAATGTTTCTACTTTTGACGGAATTTGCGCTGCTCCAATGTGCGTTACAACAGCAAATGCCGCTAAGAAAAAAATTTTTTTCATATTTGAATCTTTAAATAAGTGTTATTTTGTCAATTGCAAACTTAGTTATATTTTTTGCTAACAGAAAAGAAAAAATCAAACATTTAAAACTTATTTTCCCACCAATAAAAAGATTTATTTTTATCAAAAATAATAAAAATATACAAATTGTAAAAAAAATAACAAAAAAAAACGCTGTTTCTTATTTTTTACAAAATTGAAACAGCAAATATTTTTAGTTTAACGTTTCATCCTTTATATTTTCAGGTTCTTCGGCATTGATTTTGTCATCGTTGTATTTATTTTTTTGTTTTTCTTTTGTTAATTTGTCAGCATAAACAATAGCCGCTGCCATACCTCCAAATGTTAACAACATTCCTGCCGAAAACACCAAACCTAACTTTGCTTTTTTTTCCATAGTTATTATGTTTTTAAAGTTTTACATTTATTATTATAGTTGTTAATGACAAAGAACGATGAAATTTTTTTTAGGAAAATACTTCACAAATAAAAAAGAGGAACTTGAAAACAAGTCCCTCTTTAATTATTAAACTATTGTGTTACAACTGAATAGTCCACATTGTAATTGAATACGGTGGTATTTTTTCTGCTGATTTTGCTTTAATGCTTACCTTTTCTTTTACAGGAATTATAGGTTGCGACTCGTAGTTGTTTTCGTCATCTGCATTTCCAGAAATCATAGTTTTTTCGGCAGTTCCTTTAATTTTAAATCGAGTTAGATCTATGTTAGCCTGTGCAGCCTTAGAACCAGCATTACAGATTTTTACAAATAGTTTTTTGGTTTTGCTGTCGTAGATAACCGACTGACCAAGAAGGTTGTCGTCAGAGCGGTCAAACTTAACGCAATCGCCGTAATAATAATCTCCCGAAGATAGACCAAACATTTGTTGAACATAGTAACTGCAAGTAAGATAAGGCTTTTCGTTGTCGAAATAAATCAAATCGGGATTCCAATTTGTAGCGTTTTTACGAGCAAAAAGTGGAGCATAAGATGTCATTACCACAACATCTGCATTACGTTCAACGTGCAATAAATAAAGACCTTCGGCAAGAGCATCAATAAGTTTTTTGTCTTTAGAAGCATATTCGCCAAGGTAAACCTTGGTTTTACGGTCTCGTGGATAGTTGTCGTATTGACGCGATGTCAAAAAGTAATCTTTTTGTTCGTAATAATGCTCATCAATAATAGGAAGACCAATTTTTTCAGCGAATTTCCAACCATTTTCGTAGTCAGGATTGTCCTTATGCGAACCCGGACCTGCTGTACCAATAATTGTTATTTCCGGATGCTTTGCAGTAATTTTATCGTACATATATTTGAAACGTTCTTCAAATTCTGGTGTAATTTTTTCTTCATTACCCACACCTAAGTATTTGAGATTAAAAGGTTTTGGGTGTCCCGCTTCAGCACGAACTTTACCCCATTTTGTATTAACATCACCATTAGCCCACTCAATAAGGTCGAGAGCATCTTGCGTCCATTTTTCCATATCTTCCATTGGGCAAACATCTTGAGCTTGAGTTGGCCACATATTCCAACCGCCGTTTGTACCTTGACAACTTACGCCACAAGGCAAAATTGGCAATGGTTCCATGCCAAGATCTTCGCAAAATTGGAAATATTCAAAATACCCAATAGCCATTGATTGATGATAACCCCAAGTATTTTTTAGATGTTTGCGCTGTTCTTTTGGTCCAACAGTATTTTTCCAATGGTAGGTATTCCAAAAACCGTCGCCACCACCATGAACCACGCATCCTCCTGGGAAACGCATAAATTTTGGATGCAAATCGGCTAATGCTTGTGCCAAATCGGTTCTAAGTCCATGACCTTTAAATGTTTCTTGCGGCATCAACGACACTTCATCAATGTCGTATTCGCCAGTTGTAAGGCAAAGCAATTGTAATGCAGCTTGTTGACAATTTTCTGTAGCCTCAATGGTTGCAGTGTATTTTTTCCAACTGTTGCCACTCACTTTAATTGTTTGTTCGCCAATGGCCTTGGGATCTTTGCCCCATTCTTTTGATGGCTCAATCAAAACCACACGAAACTCCTTATCTTTGTTGTCGGTGTTGCGTATAAAAACAGAAAAATCATATTTTGCTCCTTTTTTTATAGACATACCTTCAAAACCATCGTTTTGTAGACCAACACCCATCCAACCTTTGTAATCGTAAAATTGCTTTACTCTCTCAACTGAAAAATGCATATAGTTGGGATTATTTGGGTGAATTGGGTCTTGTTGACGTGGCTCCATATTACCAAGCGAATGCCCCGGACGTACAAATTTCCAAAACGAACCAGCTCCCCAACCGTCGCGTTCTGTAGGATTGTATTCAAAAGAACCATTTTGAACCAACTCGGCACTAAGTCCACCGTCGGCCGAGGAACTAATATCCTCGAAAAAAATACCAATTAGTTCGTTGCTTATTTTTTTACCACCCGACGGTTGAGCCATTAACGCAACTGTCGAACATGCAAAAAAAGATAATGTTAAAAGTTTCTTAATCATAATATTATTATTGTTAAAAATTAATTTTCATAAATCAAGGTCATCGTCTTCGGCTTTGCGATACTTTTGGCTCAACAACGACAACATCTTGCTAATCTTAGAAATAGCAAAAGCTGTATCGTTGGATATTTCTTTGTGTTGCAACTTTAAAAGCAGTACCATGTAAAGCATCTCAAAACAAATTTCAATTTCCGAAGTTCCTTGTTTGCCAGTAATTTGTAAACTCTGCCCAATTACAGGAGCAGCATCTTGATAAGCCGTTTTATAATCAGGGTGAAGTGGCGACCTTAGCAACCGCAAATGCAAATCAGTCATATCATCAATTGTATTTAAAACTTCCTGCAAATGACCTTTTTGTGTTATACCCTGATTTTTCATCAGTTCAATTATGTTTTCATACCAATAGGTTATCTCACCAATCATTTCGGGCGATTGATTATATTGGTCGATAATATTTTTCTTTACAAGTTTTGGATCGAGTTTACATGCTCTCATCATATCTTCTATTTGAAACATGTAAATCACATATTCCGCAATATTTTCACGTTTTTTTTGGCGTGCTATCAACATAACTATTTTTTCTTCTACTATACAACAATCTAAAAAACAACAGTTTCTATATTCAAATCGTTTGCTTGTGCCGAAATATGCACAGGTAAACTTTCAATACCATCGGCTCTAAACCTTACATCAAACTCGTTGATTTCGTCTTTTCGCGCACAAAAACTATAATAGACATTTCCATTTGCATCATATTCTTCTATGTTTCCTGTATAAACAACACTATTAGGATGCTTAATTTCTATTTTAAGTTTTTCGAGGTTTGTTTGGTTAACATTAAAACAAATCCTCACTTTTATAAGGCTTTTTTTGCTGCAACCACATCCATTGTAATATTTTATGTTAACAAGCCTACAATCAATTACTTGACTAAAAACTTTGTTAGCCGATAAAAAAAGCGTAATAACTATGAATAATAATGTTAAAGTTTTTTTCATACCGATATCAAATTATGGTCAATCAAAAAAAGTTTACCACTAATTATAGCCACAAAAATAGGTAAAATAATAAAAAAAAATACAGCTTTCACATTTTTTATAATTTTGCACACTAAAGAAATTACTTGCCTACTTTATTAACCTTTTCTTAACACTTACTTATTGTTAATTTAGTTTTTAATTATTTATTTCGCAATACAATATTCAGAAATAAATAATTAGTTCAGAATATTTAGAACTAAAAAATAACAAATTGACAATCAAGCAATTATGCAAGAAAATTTAACCGAAGAAGAAAGAATATCAAAGCAGCGAGAACTTGTAGAATCGTTAGGTATGTTTACAAATAGAAGCGGGGGAACCGCTTTGGCAGGTAGAATATTGGGGCTTCTTTCTTTTATGGACAAAGAAGAATACACTTTTGAGGAAATTGTTGACGAACTTAAAATTTCTAAATCGTCGGCCTCTACAACTCTTAATCACTTGCTCGATAGCGATAAAGTGGAATATATCACATACGCTGGCGACAGAAAACGTTATTTTAGAATAAAAATTAATACGCGTCGTCAATTTTTGCAAGCCATGCGCAATCATATTGCCAAAGTTGAAAAAATAAACCGCGCTGCAATAGAACTAAAAAAAGACAAGGAATCAAGAACTTCTAAAAATATTCAGGCTATGATTGAAGGTCTTGATTTTTGGAAACGAGAAATCGACAATTATGAAAAAGAATTTCTTAGCGACGAAATTTAGTCTTTATATTAACTTGTAACTAAATAATACATAAAATATAAAATGAATTTAAAACAATCATTAATGCTGGTAATTGCAACGGCGTTGACATTTGGTGCCAATGCGCAAACCGACTCCGTAGCAACAGCCGAAACGTTGGTTCTTACCCTCGATTCGGCAAAAAATTACGCTGTTCAACATTCCAAAACAATGCGAACTGCCGACCTTAATATTCAAAAGGCGGAATGGGCAAAATGGCAAGCAATATCAAATATGCTCGTTACTGTTGACGGTACGCTTAGTTATACAACTATGTTTGGCTACACTGCAGAAGTAGAGATGGGTGGAATGCCTGTCAAAATTCCTGTTAACGATGTCGGAAATCTTGGTATTACTGCTCAAGCGGCTATCAACGGACAAATGGTTGTGGGTGTTCAACTTTCTAAACTCGCAATTGAAATGCAAAAGTTGTCGCAGGCTTCAAGTGAAAACGATGTTAAGTCGGCGGCTACAACTGCTTATTTGTCGGTTTTGATTGCTCAAGAAAGTCGTAAAGTATTGGAAGATAGTAGAAATAATCTCGAAAAAAGTTACAACAATGTTGTTCAACTCGCCAAAGTTGGTATGGCAGAACAGACGGATGCCGATCAGTTGAAAGTTCAACTTATGGTTCTTGACAACAATTTGAGAGCCGCTGACAGAAATATTCAACTTGCTAAAAGTGCATTGATTACCGCAATTGGCGCACCTCCAACAAGTAAAATTGAATTGACAGAAAGCCTTGATTATTTCTTTGAAAACCAAGAAATTACTGAGCCAGAAGGAACGGTTGAAAACAATATTTCGATGCAACAACTTGACATGAGTATCGACCTTGCTAAAAAACAATGGACACTTAGTCGTTGGGCATACGGACCTACTTTTGCAATTCAATATAGTTATAGTGGCAAAACGTATTTTGGAAAAGATGCAGGTTTCAATATGAATCCGCCGCATTCTATGACTTTTGCACTTTCGATTCCTATTTTCTCTTCGGGAAACCGTTATTCGCAATGCAAACAAAGCAAAATCGATATTGACATTGCTCAGACTCAACGCGACCAAACCTTGGAACAGTTGCAAGTTCAAGAAATTCAATTGAAATACAATCTTTCTAATGCAATTGAAACGTATAATTCAAGCAAAGAATCGTTGGAACTTTATCAAAAAATATTCAAAAATTCATTGCAGAAATTCAACGTTGGAACTATTTCGAGCAACGATTTGATTACTGTCAACAACAACCTTGTTCAAGCGCAAGGCTCTTATATTCAAAGCCTTTACGATGTTATGAACGCTCAAACTGATTTATTAAAACTTTATAATAACTTGTAATAATTGACAATTGAAAATTGATAATTGACAATTTATAAAAACGTAAATACTTTTTAATCATGATAAAATTAAAACATTACCCTGTAATTTTGGCAGCGGCTGCTATGCTGTTGCCCGCTTGCTCAAGCAAATCGGCAGAAGATACCGAAACAGAGCAAGAAAAAGTGGAAACGGTTTCTACTCAAAAACTTCAAAAACAAGAAATTATGCGTGTTTTGACGTTTTCGAGTGTTCTTCAGCCATACGAAAAAGTGTCGGTTGCTCCAGCTCTTCAAGGTCGGATAAAAAATCTTTATGTTGAAGTTGGCGATAGAGTTCAAAAAGGTCAGATGTTGGCCAAAATGGATGAAACTCAATATCTTTCAACCAAACTAAATTACGAAAATACAAAAACGGATTTCAACCGTATCAAAATTTTGAACGATTCCAATAATATTGCAAAACAGACTTACGACCAAGCAAAATCGGGTCTTGATGTGTTGGAAACTTCACTCAAAAATCTTGAAGAAAACACTTATCTTCGCGCTCCGTTTGCGGGTGTGATTTCGGCTCGTAACTACGAACCCGGCGAATTATTTTCTGGTCAAGCAATTTACGAGTTGGTGCAAATCAGCACTTTAAAAGCATTGGTTGAAATTCCAGAATCATATTTTCCCGATGTTAAACAGGGTATGAAAATCAATCTCAAAACCGACACATACGCTGATGAGGTTTTCCCTGCTGTTGTAGAAATCGTTTATCCTACAATTGACGAAAAATCGCATACTTTTTCGGTTAAGTTAAGGATTTCTAATGCTAATCAAAAACTTCGTCCGGGTATGTACGTAAATACAACCCTCGAAATGGGAAAAGAACAAACTTTGGTTGCTCCTTACAATGCTGTTCAGAAACTTCAAGGTAGCGACGAACGTTATGTTTTCCTTGCCGAAAATGGCAAAGCAAAACGTGTTGTTGTAAAATTCGGTCAGCGTTTTGATGATAATGTTGAAATTTTGGCTGACGAAATAAAAGAAGGTGTAGACCTTATAACACAAGGAGTTGCAAAACTTCATGACGGAACACCTATTCAAATTAAAAATTAATGAATTAAAAATTAAAAATGAAATTGGAAGTTAAAAATTATGGTTTAAAAGTGAGAACAATAATACAAGAAATTTTAAATTTTTAACTTTTAATTTTTAATTAAAATAAGATCAAAATGAGTATTTACAAAACCGCGATAGAAAAACCGGTAACCACCTCCTTGATATTTGTGGCGGTGATAATCATTGGTTTGTTTGCACTTTCAAAGTTGCCAATCGACCAGTATCCGGAAATGGAGCCGCCTTACGTGTCTGTTATGTGTACGTATGCCGGCAACACGGGTTCGGAAATCGAAACCAACCTTACCAAACTGTTGGAAAACAGTCTTAACTCTATAGAAGGTCTTGACGAAATGACCTCAACCTCAAAAGATAACATAGCCCTTGTTACGATGAAATTTCAATGGGGGCAAAACATGGACGAGGTGGTCAACGATGTGCGAAGTGCGCTCGATATGGTTTCCGATAATTTGCCTGATGGAGCGGGCAAACCGATTGTGTTCAAGTTCAATACGTCTATGATGCCTATTTTGATGTACGCCATCACCGCCGAAGAAAGTTATGCTGGACTTGACAAAATCCTTGAAGAAAATGTTACCAACGTTCTCAATCGTGTTGATGGTATTGGTAACCTTTCTGTTTCGGGAGCACCAGAGCGTTACGTTTATGTAGATGTTGACCAAAGAAAAATCGACGCTTACGGTATTAGTCTTGAACAAGTGGCTAATGCTGTATCAATGAATAACTTAGACGTTTCGTCGGGAACGGTCAAAATGGGAAAAGAGCAGTATGGGTTGCGTGTTAAAAGTGAGTTCAAGGAAAGTGCTGAAATCAACAACCTCGTTGTTACAACAACTGCACAAGGCAAAAAAGTTTTCATAAAAGATATTGCAACTGTTCGCGATACAATCAAAGATTTGTTTTTGGATTCTAAAATCAATTCGAGCGAAGGTTGTCGTCTTATCATCATGAAACAAACTGGCGGAAACACAGTTCAGATTTGTAAAGACGTTAAGAAAATGATGGTTGATATTCAGAAAACTCTTCCGCCAGACATTCATTTTGAAATTATCAACGACTCGTCAGAAACCATTCAAAACTCAATTAACTCTTTGACAGAGAGTGTGTTCTATGCGTTGTTGTTTGTGGTTTTGGTGGTTTTGTTTTTCCTTGGACAATGGAGAGCAACCCTTATTATCGCAATCTGTATTCCTATTTCGTTGATTGTGTCGTTTATTTACCTTTTGGCAACGGATAGTTCGTTGAATATCATTTCATTGTCGTCGCTTACGGTGGCTATTGGTATGGTGGTTGACGATGCTATTGTGGTTTTGGAAAATATTGATAAGCACATTCAGAGAGGTTCGTCGCCAAGAGAAGCCGCTATTTATGCAACCAACGAGGTTTGGATTTCGGTTATCGCCACAACGCTTGTAACTTGTGCCGTTTTCGTACCTTTGACAATGCTTACTGGTATTGCTGGTATCTTGTTTAAAGAGTTAGGTTGGATTGTAACAATCTGCGTTTGTACTTCAACAACGGTTGCTATTTCGCTTACCCCGATGCTTTCGTCAAAAATGTTGAAAGCCCGTGAAATTATCATGGAAAAACTTGGTCGTGGTACTGGCAAAAAACAAGGCAAATCGCTTTATGAACGCACCGTTCTTCGTGGTCTTGATTGGCTCGACCTTCAATATTCAAAACTTCTTGCTATTGCGCTTCGCCACAAGGTGATAACAATTTTGGCAATTGTTGGATTTTTTGTTCTTTCGCTTATTCCTGTTTTTCAGGGCAAAATTGGTATGGACTTTATGCCGCAATCAGACGAAGGTCGTTTGGTGATTACCTTTGAACTTCAGCGTGGTACTCGTATTGAAGAGGCCGCTAAAATTGCCCGTCGTATAGAGGCTGAAATGGCTGCAAATAATCCTGAACTCAAGATTATTTCTACAACTTTGGGTTCTGACGAAGATGCGGGAATATCTTCTTTGTTTGCTTCAACAAGCAACTACAAAGGTCAGATGTATATACGTGCAACCAAGAAATGGGAACGTGAACGTACTATTTTTCAAATAGCAAACTCAATTCGTGATCAGTTTGACAACACTCCCGAAATTGTCAATTATACTGTTTCAACCTCTGGTGGTGGCGGCATGAGTAGCAACTCTGTTGACATAGAGATTTACGGTTATGATTTTGACGTTACAAACCGTATTGCTGAAGAGGTAAAGGAAAAACTCAAAGTTGTGGAGGGCGCAAAAGATATTAATATCAGTCGTGAAGCCGACCGTGCAGAATTGCAACTTGTTTTCAACAAAGAAAAACTTGCAGAATACGGTCTTAATACTGCAACCATTGGTTCGTATATTCGTAACAAAGTTAACGGTTATACGGCAGGTTACTTGAAGGAGGACGGCGATGAGTATTACATTCGTGTTCGTCTTCGCGAAGAAGACCGCAATTCTATGGACAAGATTAACGAACTTACTATCAACACTCCAACTGGTCAAATGGTTAAAGTAAAGGAACTTGCAACAATCAAAGAGTATTGGGCACCACCTCAAATCGACCGTAAAACCCGTCAACGTGTCAACACTGTTTCGGTTACCCCCGATAATAAAGCCCTTACTGATTTGGCAGAAGATATTCAGAAAATTCTTGACAAAATTGAAACTCCATCAGATGTAAAAATTGTTATTGGTGGTGATTTGGAAGATCAACAAGAATCTTCAAGAGATATGTCTATGCTTTTTGGACTTATCGTAATTTTGGTTTACATTGTGATGGCATCGCAGTTTGAATCTTTGTCAAAACCGTTTATCATTATGATGAGTATTCCGTTTGCGATTTCGGGTGTTATTTTTGCGTTGTTGTTGACTGGTACAACGCTTAATATGGTTGGTATGCTTGGTGTGATAATGCTTGCGGGTATTGTGGTTAAAAACGGTATTGTGCTTGTTGACTACATCAACCTTATGCGAGATAGAAATCTTGAACTTAATCAAGCAATTGTAGTGTCGGGACGTTCGCGTTTGCGTCCGGTGTTGATGACGGCTGCAACCACAATTCTCGGTATGATTCCTATGGCGGTTTCTTCGGGTGAAGGTGCAGAAATTTGGGCTCCTATGGGTGTTGTGGTTATTGGAGGTCTTATTGTTTCAACTGTCATAACGCTTGTTATCGTACCTGTACTTTACGCTATATTCTCTAAACACGGCGAACGCGACAAAGCCGAAGCGGTTAAACAATCGTTTGTATTCTACGATATGCCAGATGACGCAGTATTCGATTCAAGAAAACCGTTGGATTAATTAATTGAAAATTCATAATTCAAAATTCATAATTGCCTTGTAATTTTGAATTATGAATTTAAATTTGTAGTTTTGCAAAAGATGTTAATACATAAAAATGAAGTTCTTTAATAAATTATTGGTTCTTTCTTTTGCAATGTTTTGTTTTTCATGTAATGAAGACGAGATTGCGGAGAATATTCAGGTATCGAATGCTCCTGAAAATGTAAATGAAAATAGTTCTGTTGTCTCTCAGACAGAAGATTTTAAAATTTCAGAGTCAGAGGCAATGGATAATGCAATGGAATTTTTATCACATTTAAACGGCGGACTTTCTAAAGGCGGCGGTCAAATAAGTTTTGAAAGCATTATTCCGCTCAGAAAGTCTAAATCCGTTTTGAAAAAGAGTTTGGCGGAAGAAGATTCTTCTGATTACGAAATCGGATTCGACACTCTTTTTTATGCTATAAATTTGGCGGACAATCAAGGATACATAATTGCAGCATCCGACAAAAGGACAGACCCGATTTATGCTTTCGTAGATGATGGTTCTTTCTGCTTGGATAGTTTGGAAAGCGACGAATACACAGGAATATCAATGTTTTTGAATTATGCCGTTGATACAGAATTAGATGACATTGCCAATTATTCTGATACAGTTTCGATTTCAAAGAAATCTTTGAGCAAGGCTTGGCAAATTAACGTTAAAAAAGCAGCATTATTAGATACAAAATGGGGACAAAGATACCCGTATAATTATTATTGTAACGGTAAATTAACAGGTTGTGTAGTTACAGCAATAGCCCAAATTATGTCATACTATAAAACACCAAGTAGTGTAAGTTGGAATTCTAATGGTTATGGTAATTCAACTTCTATGAATTGGTCGCGTATAATATCTGATTGCAAGTCTAATAATGGCAGGTTAATTAGTTCAACACAGACATCTGCACTTGAAGTTGCCAACTTGATGCGTATGTTAGGTATTGCTTTCAATGCAGATTATGGTTCTAATAGCACGAGTGTAAACAGCAAAAAAGCATTAAAAAAAATAAACAGCGTTGGTTGGTTAAGTGCTGGTTCTCTGAATGATTTTGATATTGTGAAGATACAGAGAGCATTGAGCAATAATCAATTGGTATTTGCGAGAGGTTATCGCACCAAAAGAAAATTGTTCGGCTACAAAAATGGGCATGCATGGGTGTACGATGGCTATATAAATGCAAGCCAAAATGGTAAGACAAGTTTTATGGTTCATTGTAATTGGGGTTGGAATGGTACAGCAAACGGTTATTATATTGCTAAATCGTTTAATGTTAAAACAGGACCTGAATTAATTGATTCGAAAGATGATAATTCAACATCCAATGATGATTGGAATTATAAATATAAATGCCAATATTCTATAATGACTAAATAATATGAACCGTTATTTGTTTTTTTATATAATTATATTTTTTTGTATCTCATGCAATGCTCCTGATGGAAAAATGGAACGTAAATTATTAGAGTGGACTTCGGATTATGTATATTTTGATTTCTCAAAAAAAAAACAAAAAGCTACTATTAATATTCCGTCAGAAGGTGGCAATTTTTTATTTGTATGTACAAACGGAGGATGTTTGGGATTTTGTAACGAAAAATTATTAAACTTCGATAACCCTTTATCCTTTAGCACTGATGATAGCCTTTATTGTAAAGATTCGTTTTCTGCTGTTTTTGTAGATAAAAATAGTAAAATTGGTGGTACTAAATTTTCAATTACTTTTGAAAACAATCTTTCCAATGAACAACGTATTTTAAAATTCGGAGTAAGTCCATGTACTACAGGAGCTTATACTGATTTTGAATTTATACAACAAGCAAAATCTAATTAAAATAAAATGAAAGCAGTATTTATTGTATTTAATCAAGCCAACACCGAGCGTGTTGAATATATGTTGGAGCGTCTTGAAATTCGTGGTTACACAATGTGGGAGCAAGTTTTTGGACAAGGCACCAACGATGGCGACCCTCGTCGTGGAAATCACACATGGCCAGAAATGAACTCATCTCTTTTGACCATTGTTCCAGACGAAAAAGTTGACGAACTTCTCTCAAAATGCAAAAAACTCGACAACCGTAACCTCGAAATGGGTGTCAGAGCATTTGTTTGGAATATCGAGAAGATGATGTAAGAAGTAGAAAGTGGAAAAATTAAAAACAGCCGTTGGATTGTAGAAACCAATGGCTGTTTTTGTTTTTTTGTATATTTTTCATACTTTTGCAGAAACAATAACTATTATTGGAATGATAACGTATAACACCATAATAAAACAAGCAGACGACCTTGTAACTACACGTGAGCAGACACGTGCGGGGTTCATAAGTTTTGCCCTTGAAAAAAATAGACGTTCAACCACTATTATTGATAACGCTAAATCTTTAAAAGTTTTAGCATCAAATGTCAGAAATGCAAAAGACCTGTTGAAAATAAAGGATATTAGACTGGCTTTGTTAACAGCATCAGGATTATCTGATAAGGCTATGTCATATTTTTCGGAAGAAGACAAAGATATTGCTATAAAAGAACTTATACACAATTTTTTAGAACCAGCAGGAGAATACTTTGCAGACGAATTAGTGTATAGGTACCTTTTGGTAAAAGGTGATTCATTGGGCGGCAAAATGAGAAATGTTGTAGGTGCTTTGGCACAACAAAAACTCATTAGAACATTGTTGTCCAATTTATCAGTCATGGGAATAGATTGTAAATGGTTGGATAATGATACAAAAAAATGGAACGACGAACATGATGATCTAATAAACATTGAGAATAGGCTCAAAGCCGTATATTGGCAATATGGTAAGAACAAGAGGACGTTGGCATTCAATTTAAACATTCCTTTAGTACACAATAATATTGACATTTGTCTTTTCGATGCCACTTCAGAAGAGTTTGCAATAGGTGAAATCGTTAATATACCTAACAAAATTTTAATGTTGGGAGAATTGAAAGGTGGAATTGACCCTGCTGGAGCCGACGAACATTGGAAAACAGGAAATACTGCATTGAACAGAATAAGAACTTCATTTGAAAATGCGAGGATTCCTATTGCAACATCATTTGTTGCTGCTGCTATTGAAAAGAAAATGGCTGAAGAAATATTTACACAGTTGCAGGCAGGAATTTTGTCTTTTGCTGCCAATCTTACCAAAGACGAACATCTTGTAACCTATTGTAATTGGATAATCAAGAATTAAAAATATGAAAGAATTAACATTATTCGATATGCCATGTGATATTTCCAATTGGCAGGTTGATAATTTCTCAGCAGACAATTTTGGAAAACAAGATGCGCGTATTGCATTAGAAAATAAATATATTTCTCAAATTGAAATTTCAGAAAGTTTCAACAGACAAAGTGTAAGTTTTCAACTTAGTAAGAATGATTGCTTGCATAAGTGGTTGAAATATAAAGAAGGTTTTTCTTCGTCATTAGTCAATAGTCTTTTGAAGGAATTTAATATATCCATAAACGGATTGGTAATGGATCCGTTTATGGGTTCGGGAACAACTGCCTTAGTGTGTCAAATGAATGGCATAAATAGTATTGGATTTGATATACTTCCTATGTCAAAAATAGCAATTGAAGCCAAGAAAAATGTATTCAAATACGATATAAACGAATTGTCAGACATGTTGTCTGAATTAAAAAAAATGGAATGTCCATTAGGATACAATAAATCTTTTGACTACCTTTCTATTACCGATGGTGCTTTCCCTGATGCCACTGCTAAGGAAATCTCCTTTTATTCCGATTGGAATGATAAATCACATTATTCGACAAAAACGAAAAATCTTGTAAAATTGTGTATTCTTAATTCTTTGGAAACAATCAGTTATACAGCCAAAGACGGGCAGTATTTGCGATGGGACTACCGTAGTAAAAAAATGGTAGAAGCAAATGAAGACCGACAAAACAAAGGCAAAAGACCTATTGTTGTAAGACTTGACAAAGGTATTTTACCGGGATTACACGAGAATTTATGTAAAGAGTTGGAAGGTGTAATTAACGACATTAAGCAGATTCAAAAGACATTATCTCAAACCAATGCACAAATTGATTATAAAGAAGGCAGTGTATTATATGAATTACCTAAACTTGACGATAACATTTTAGACGGTGTTATAACTTCACCGCCGTATTGCAACAGATACGACTATACTCGCACATACGCACTTGAACTCAATTACTTGAATCTTTCAAAGGAAGATATAACAAAATTGCGTCAAACTCTTTTGTCTTGTACTGTTGAAAACAAATCAAAAGTCGAAGATTTATCGGCATACTATGAGAAACTCCAAAAACATGATTTTTATGACCATGTTTTCAATATTATAAAAAGCAATGCCGCATTAAACGAGGTAAAAACATGGCTGCACGAGAGGGATAAAAAAGGCGACATAAACAACAAAGGTGTGCTTAGAATGGTTGACGGTTATTTCACTGAACTTGCATTTATTTTTGCTGAATTATACCGTCTGTGCAAAAATGGGGCGAAAGTCGCTTTTGTAAACGATAATGTTAGATATGCAGGAGAGGTTATACCTGTGGATTTTATTTCCACTGAGTTAGCAGAACAAATTGGCTTTAAGTCTCAAAAAATCATAACTTTAAAACAACAAAAAGGTAACAGTAGCCAACAAATGAAAAAGTTCGGCAGAGTGCCATTAAGGAAAAGTATAACAATTTGGGAGAAATAAACTATGGAAGTAACCTCGAAATGGGTGTCAGAGCATTTGTTTGGAATATTGAGAAGATGATGTAAGGAATTAATAATCTTTTTACAAAAAATGCCGCTAAATTTAGCGGCATTTTTTTGTAAACCATATATAAAAAAAGCCGCTTAATTTAGCGGCTTTGTACCGAGGAAGAGACTTGAACCCATGACCCCCGGATCCACAATCCGGTGCTCTAACCAACTGAGCTACCTCGGCTTTCATTTTTCGTCTGCAAAGGTAAAGACTTTTTATTAACTTGCAAATTTTTTTTGATTTTTTTTTAATTTTTTTAGTTATTGTTGTTTTCATTTTTTCGTAACTGCCTACGCCACAAATACATAACTAAACTCATTGCTGAAAAAATCAACATTGTACTGCCGCCATCACGAAACCCATAATTAATTGTTCGCAACAAAAACATTAAAAAAGTAAGCACAAATGCTACAATCCAAACATACTCCATGGGATGCCATTTTTCTTTTTTCGACATAATAATACTATTAATTTTGTATAGAATCGTTGGTTTGTGTTACATCTAAATCGTTGCCATATTGTTGGTTGAGTTGCACAATACCGTTTACATCAAGAAATTTGTAATTGCTAAACGACATATTTGATTCAAACCCTTTTTTTCCTTCAATTACAGACCCATCAGGTTCTATAACTGTAACTTTTTTTACAGAAAAAATCTTGTTAGCAGATTCGTCCCCAAATAGTTGCTCGGTTTTAAGTGTTGTACCATCTTCGTTTGTTACAACAACATTTTTTCTTGCTTCCCATAGTTTCTTTTTTTGGTAATATACAGCATATTCAGATGTTAGTGTAGATTTTTCCTTCATCTGCGAATCCCAAAAAACAACTCTAACACCTTGCGGAAATTCCATGTAAGGTTGTTCACAATTGTTATAGTTGTCGGCCAAGGGTGCATCAACTGTGGTTTGAAGCCTGTGAGATGAATAATATTTTGTATGTAAATCGCTTACAGACAAATCGGCATACGTTTCATCTACAGCGTAACCATCTGTTTGAGGAGATGAATGGTTACAAGCTACCACAAAAAAAATTGACGAAACAATTATTAATAAAAAAATCCTTTTCATTTTAATTCTCTTTGCCGACAAAAGTAATGTTTTTTGTAATACCTAAAAACGTAGTATCTTTTTTTGTTGACAAATTATCAATGCCTATAATTTTTGTCTGTTATTAAAAAATTAACACCAACACATATTTCAGCAGAACGATTAAAAATTTTTCTATTTTCTCTTTCAGAAATGTTAGCAAGTCCATATTCAAGACAAATTCCTGCAAAATAACTAACTGCACCAAAATTTAATTCCCCACCAAACCATAAAGTTGGACCAAAATCCATGGCAGAATAATATTTTGGTGTAGGTTGGTCTATTTGCGGAATTTCGGGTTTAAAATCATCACCATAATTTACAACTTTATTAACGGCATACGCTCCATAAAATCCAACACCTATATATAATGGTGCTGACGGAATATAATACTTTATAAATGGACGAATTTGAAAATAACTTATGTCAGAATCGAAATTTATACTGTCGCCTAAACTATATTTTTCGCCTTTTGAATTATACAAAATATCCCCACCATATCTAAACATGTTTTCGCAGAAACTTTGAGAAAAACTTGCACCTACATTTAAACCAACTTTTAGTCTATCAAGAGAATATTTTTCTATAAAATCTGTATTTTCTGAGATATTAACAGTTGCACCAACAAAAAAATCCAAATATTTATTTTGTGCAGATACTTTGCTAATCCCAAAAAATAAAACAACAATTATTATTTTAAACAATGCTCTGCTTTCTTGCATAGTTCAATGGCCTCGCGCGCCTGTTTTACATCATGAACTCTTAAAATTTTTGCACCATTCATCAATGCAATTGTGTTAGCAACCGTTGTACCATTAAGCGCGTTTTCTGGTGTGGTGTTTAATGTTTTCCAAATCATAGATTTTCTACTTAATCCAACCATTATTGGAAAACCAAAAATATCTAAGTTTTTCAAATTTCCAAGCAATTCAAAATTTTGATCTACAGTTTTTGAAAATCCAAAACCCGGGTCGAGTATTATATCATTAACTCCCAAAAGTTTAAGTTCCTGAATTTTTATTGCAAAATATTCTATAATTTCGTTTATCAAACCTTTTGGATAGTTTGCATTGCTAATAATATCTTGCGGTGTACCATTTATGTGCGACAAAATATATACTACACCGAGTTGTGCAACTGTTTTAAACATATTTTTATCAGCCATTCCACCAGAAATATCGTTTATAATCGACACACCATATTTTTCAACTGCAATTTCTGCTACTTTGCTTCTATAGGTATCAACCGAAAAAAAAACGTCAGGAAATTGGTTTGATAATATTTCAAGTGCAAAATCAATACGAGATATTTCCTCATCTTCCGATGGTTGCACGCCTGCTGGTCTTGTGCTACACGCCCCAACATCAATAAAATCAGCACCTTCGTCAACCATCTTTTTTACAGCGTCAATTAGCAAAGCCTCAGTATTACAACGACTTTGCGCAAAAAAAGAATCTGGAGTTACGTTAACAATGCCCATAATTTTAGGCTCGGCTACGTCAATTAAATTTCCTTTACAAACAATTGTATAGTTAGGGTTGACAAAAGTCATTTTTTGTTTAATTACTTGTTATAAACTTCGTTGATATCTGTTACACGTTTACCATTTTTGTAAGCCACAATAAATGCTCCTCTTACACCAATTTTGTCGCGCAATGCTGCTGCCTCTTCGTATGTTGAAAAATATCCGATGGAATATCTGTAAAGATTTTCTTCCAAATCGTTGTTAATTATATCGTTGGTTTTATATATTTCATTAAGTGCACTCATCGACAAAGGTGTTTCTGATGCTGCAATTTGCACCTTATAAATTATACGATCAGTATTTTCAGGCTGTTGTACTATTTGAACCGCTGGCTGTTCAACCTTTTTTTCTTCTTCTTTTATATCATACCAACCCAAAACACACGCATAGGCTTGCACTTGTTGTGCTATTGCATCGTTATACTTAATATCTGCGTTTTCTCTGTTTTTTAGAATTACATTTTGGTCAACTTTTTTACCAGTTGGCAACTTTTTTATTGTAAGTTCGGCATCATCAAAATCTTTTTTAGCCAATGCCAAAATTTCTTTTAAAGATTTTTGTTTTTCGGGTTTTGCAGACATTTCAAGCTCGTCGAGATTTTCTTGATAAATTTTATAAATGTTAGAATTTACTTTGTTGCTTTGTGTTAATGCAGTTATTTTTTTTGCAACAGCTGCCGGTTCTTCTGTTTTTAGAGATTTTTGAATCTTTTTTGCTTCACTTTTTGACGCAGATGCAGCTTTTGCTTTTTGAGCATTTACTTTATCCATCTGCTTGTTGGCAGCCTCAAGCAATGCATCAGCTTTTGCACGTGCCGCTTCAGCTTCGGTTATTTCGCTCAACTGCTGATCGTTAAGCTGTTTTTTTATTTCTTCAGTTTGATTAATTTGTTGAGCTTTGGATACATAGCAACCAAGCAACAATATTATCGAAAATAATATTTTTTTCATAGTCGTAGTTTTTATGTTTTTTTGTTTACAACGCAATATTAATACCTTTATTGAAACTGAATTGAAAAAAATTGTTAAATTTTTATCTACTTTTTTATAATAGTTGATTTTATGTTTGTTAACAACCTTTACAATTCCTCACGACGAATTGGGTAATTGCCCCTAAAAAATTCAAATTTCTCTGGATTATTTTTTAGTTTTTCGCTATCGTTATTAATGTTATACGATTTTAAAATGTCATGCGGATTTAGATTATTATAATTAAGACTAAAGCCTTGATAATCAGAAGTATCTGGTTTCCAAGGTGTAATACCAAGGTTAAAAAAATTAGAAAGTTTTTCAACAACCTGTTGCGATGCATTAGCTTTTCCATCCACAGAATAACCAGCAATATGCGGAGTAGCAAGCAAACAACTATTCATCAAATCAATGTTGATATTTGGTTCGTTTTCCCAAACGTCAAGAACTGCAGCCGCTATTAATTTTTGTTTCAACGCTTTAAGAAGGTCGTTATTGTCAACCACTGCACCTCGCGAACTATTTATTACTACAGCCGAAGGTTTCAACTTGCTAAGAAAATCTAAATTACACATTTTCAACGTTTTGTACTTACCATCAATAGTTAACGGCACATGAAAAGTTATAATATCAGCTTGCTGTTGAATTACTTGTATAGAAGTGTTGTTAAAAACATTGTTACCATTTTCAAATTGTGGTTGATCGTTAACCAAAATATTCATTTTTAATGCTTTCGCCACTTTAATAACTTTTTTTCCTACATTTCCCGCCCCAATTACACCAAGCGTTTTGCCCTCTAAACCAAAACCTAATTTTTGAGATATTGTTACAAGTGCAGAAGCAATATATTGCGCCACTGATCCCGAATTGCAACCAGGAGCATTGGTAAAAAATATATTGTTTTGCTTACAATATTCAGTGTCAATATGGTCGAACCCAATTGTAGCCGTACCAATAAATTTTACTTTGCTGTGTTTTAAAAGGGTTTCGTTGCACAGCGTACGAGTACGAATAATCAAAGCATCAGCATCTTTTACCGCTATGTTGTCTATCTTACTGGCTGGCAAAAAAATTGTTTCAGTTTTTTTTTCAAACACATGCCCCAAAAACCTAACCTTATCGTCAATTACAATTTTCATTTTTAATAAAATTGGTTGCCACATTAAAATTTTGTCAGCAAAATTAATCAGTTTCTAAAAAAATTGCTAAAATTGCACTCCAAATTTTTATTAAATACTTATGAAAACTGACGAACAATTTGACAAAGAAATAGCAAATTGCAGAGACATTTTTGTAAAAAAAACATGCGATTACGGCACAGCTTGGCGAATAATGCGTCCGAGTTCGGTAACAGACCAAATTTACATTAAGGCCAACAGAATACGCGGGTTGGAAGTCAACAATCAAGCAATGATTGACGAAGGACCACGACCTGAATATATTGGACTAATAAATTACTCGGTTATGGGCTTGATTCAGTTGGAAAAAGGTTTTTCAGAC
The DNA here is from genome assembly GCA_937877455.1 of uncultured Bacteroidales bacterium. Classification (GTDB taxonomy): domain Bacteria; phylum Bacteroidota; class Bacteroidia; order Bacteroidales; family UBA3824; genus UBA3824. Next base: position 28,970 of record CALFIU010000174.1, on the reverse strand, counting down.
ACCGCCGATATGGACGCAACAACAGCAGAAAATCTCTACGATAGTTTTTTACGACAAGCCAAAGATTTGATGATAAGAAAAAATCACGATTACGGCGAAGCATGGAGAATGATGCGTATCCAAAGCATAACCGACTTAATACTAATGAAAATTTATCGCATAAAACAAATAGAAGACAACGGCGGCAAAACCACCGTTTCAGAAGGCATAAGTTCTGGTTATTTTGATATAATAAACTATGCAGTATTTGCATTAATAAAATTGACAGAAAAAGGACAATAAACATAAAAAACAAAAAAAATGAAACTACTGTTATTTATTTGCCGCCTATTGGTAGGAGCAGTTTTTATGTTCTCGGGATTTGTAAAAGCCGTTGACCCACTTGGTTCTTGCTACAAATTCACAGATTATTTCAATCTTGCATTCAACCTTCCATGGCTCGCTCCATTATCGTTACCGTTGGCATTTATACTCTCATCATTAGAGTTTACCACAGGAGTAATGCTATTTTTCAACCTTAAAGCACGCGTTGGAGCATGGTTTTCGCTTGTTTTTATGATTATATTCACCCCAATAACATTGTATTTAGCCATAGAAAATCCAGTACACGACTGCGGTTGTTTTGGCGATGCAATAGTACTTTCTAATTGGGAAACATTTGCAAAAAATCTTGTATTACTTGTGTTTGTACTTTTTGTTTTTATAAAACGCAAACAACTCGACAACCCACTTTCTGACAACGTAGAAACTGCCATTGCAACAACGGTGTTTGTTATAGGCTTATTTTTCCAACTTTTAATGATTCGTCATTTGCCAATTTTAGATTTTAGACCATATAAAATAGGAAACAACATTGCCCAACTAATGTCTTATCCTGACGATGCTCCAAGGCCAGAAACCGCATTAATATACGAAAACATACAAACTGGCGAGAAAAAAACATTTGGAATTAATGATTATGAGGAATATGGCGACACTACAAAATGGAAATTTGTAAAATCAGAACTTTTATCCGAAGGATATATTCCACCTATTCACGATTTTACCATGGTAGGCGTTTCGGGAATTGATAGTGCCAATTACTATCTTGAAGTTGAAAGACCTGTATTGATGGTAATTATGCACAAAATAGAAAAAGCCAACGAAGACGGTCTCGAAATGTTAAAAGACCTTAAAGAATATGCAGACAAAAAAGATTGGGAAATAATTGCATTAACATCGAGCAATATTGATGTTATTGAAGAAACAAAACGCAAATACGATGCTTATTTTCAATTTTATCAAACAGACGACATAACCCTTAAAACAATAGTAAGGGCAAATCCCGGTATAGTAAAATTAGAAAAAGGTGTTGTAATGGACAAATGGAATTTTAGAGATTTTAAATTTAAATAGTAAAAATTTTACGTCTTTATCCATAAAAAATGGGTTACCTAAATATTTCCATAATTGATGTCATCGACATAATGCTCGTGGCTTACATTCTCTACTTCTTTTACATGAAGATAAAAGGGAGTGCAGCCATGAACATATTTTTTGGTTTGTTTATACTATTTGGCATTTGGCTAATAGTAAAAGCACTAAACATGAGTTTGATGAGTACCATAATGAACAGAATAACAGGCGTTGGAATTTTGGCATTTGTTGTGGTATTTCAACAAGAAATAAGAAAATTTTTGCTAAGCCTTGGCAACAAATATTCAATAAAAGAGTTGTTTTCGATAGACAAAATTATGGGAAATTTTATAAAAAAAGATCCATTACAACTCAATATACCAGAAATAGTAGAAGCGTGTACAAAGTTTGCTACCAACAAAGTAGGAGCACTTATAGTATTGCCATACCATTCCGACATGAGTTCTACAATCAACACTGGCGAAAAACTCGATTGCAACGTTAGCGCAAGAATTCTTGATGCTATATTTTTTAAAAATGCCCCACTTCACGACGGCGCAGCAATAATAATAAACGGACGCATAGTAGCAGCCAAATGCATGTTGCCAGTATCAGAAAATATGAATCTTCCAAAAAAAATTGGCCTAAGACATCGCAGTGGCATTGGAATAAGCGAATCAACCGACAGCCTTGTTATAATAGTATCAGAAGAACGTGGAGAAATTTCTTACGCCGAATATGGTGGAATAGTAATGGGGATTACACCAGAGCAATTGTCTGACAAATTAAAAGAAAGATTTGTTCTTGGACAAAACAATTTTAAACTAATGGCAGAAGAAAAAATTGGCGATTTTTTAAGTTTTTTTAAAAAATAATTTGCCAATTTGTCAAAAAAACATAAATTTGGCAGAAATAAAAACAAACATTATATATTTAAGATATGGAAAAATCACCACGAAAAATACTTGTTGCAGAAGACGAAGCATACAATATGCTGTACATAGAAGAAGTGCTTGCTGGCATGGACGTGGAAATTTTGTGCGCCAATACAGGAAAACAAGCACTTGAAATAACCGAAAAAAATCCTGATATAAAAGTAATTCTTATGGATGTAAAAATGCCAGAAATGGACGGTTTTCACGCTGCATTAGCCATCCATAAAAAATTTCCAAACATACCAATTGTGGCGCAAACAGCATACGCACTTGAAAACGAAATTGAACAATACGAATCTGCTTTTAATGAATATCTTACAAAACCAATTTACAAAGATAAATTGCGTCAAGTTATAAAAAAATATATTACCGAATAATTTTATACACAAATAGTTATAACTTTTCTTCAAAAATAAACAGATGAAGAATATTTATTCAAAAGTAGCATTATGCCTACTTTTTTTAATTTTAACAATTAACACAAAGGCACAAAAAACATCGCCACTATTTACCGATAATCAAGGAATACTCCGTAATACTTCTGATGGAAAAGAAGTTGCATATTACGGCACAAATTATACTTTGCCATTTGCCCATTCATACAGAGCAGCACAATATCTCGGTGTTAATAGAAAAACAGCTATTGACATAGACGTTTATCACATGGCACGCCTTGGACTAAACGCATTTAGGTTGCATCTTTGGGATGTAGAAATTTCAGACAAAGATGGTAATATTTTAGAAAACGACCATCTTGACATGCTCGACTATTTGGTAATGAAACTAAAACAACGCAAAATAGACATAGTTTTCACAGCACAAACCAATTTTGGAAATGGCTATCCAGAAAGAAACATCAACACTGGCGCATACTCATATTTATACGACAAATGTATGATACACTCCGACACAGCTGCAATAAAAGCCCAACAAAACTACATCAAACAACTTGTAAACCACGTTAATCCATACACAGGAAAATCATACAAAGACGACCCAAGCATAGTTGCATTTGAAATAAACAACGAACCATGTCATTCCGTATCAATTGAAGATACTGAAAATTACATCAATGCAATGATAGAAGCCTTAAAATCAACAGATTGCAAAAAACCAATATTTTATAATGTAAGCCACAATCACGATTTTGTATCGGCATATTTTAAAACACCAATAGACGGCACCACTTATCAATGGTATCCAACAGGATTGGTTGGTGGATATACAAAAAATATAAATTTTTTGCCATACATAGATAGTTATGATATTGATTTTAAAGATGTTGAAAATTTTGACAAAAAAGCAAAAATCATATACGAATTCGACCCAGCCGATGTTTTATCAACATATTTGTTCCCTGCAATTGCACGATCATTAAAAACTGCTGGTTTTCAGTGGATAACCCAATTTGCATACGATGCAATGTTTTTGGCACAATATAACACCGATTATCAAACCCATTACCTAAACATTATATATACACCGGGCAAAGCCATAGGCATGAAAATAGCCGCCGAAGTAACAAAGAAAGTACCTTTGTATCAACAATTTGAACCATATCCTGAAGATACAACATTTTATGGAACAACAGTTAGTTATTCGAGAAATTTAGCAGAATATAATGCTGACGGAAAATTTTTCTACACCAATAATACCAACGATAACCCAGAAAATCTACAAACTTTAACAGAAATATGCGGTGTTGGTAGTTCGCCAGTTGTAAAATACACTGGAACAGGAGCTTACTTTCTTGATAAACTTGAAAATGGTATGTGGAGATTAGAAATAATGCCCGATGTTATAATTGTTAACGACCCATTTGAAAAACCGTCTCTTAACCGTAAAGTAGCAATAACAAACAACACGTTGCAAGAAATGGAAATAAACCTTCCTGATCTTGCATATAATTTTGATGTTGAAACACTTAGTCCAAATTCAAATCCAATAATAAACGGCAATAAACTTAAAATTTTGCCAGGTGTTTATATATTAACACCATTGAATGGAAAAAAGAAAAACAAGAAAAAAATCACTTACCCAAAGCAATTTAAAGTATTTTCTATCAACGAATATTACGTACCAAACACCATTGTTGACAAAATCTATTGTAAACATACCGATGGACAAACAATAGAAAAAGGAAAAGATTTTGAATTAAAAGCAACTATAGTTGCACCACAAAAAATCGATTCTGTTGTTGTTTATCCAGGAAAAGTATCGTTTTGGAACAAAAATAACCCAAGTTTAAAACTAAATGCAGTTTCAACGTATGAATATTCGGCAATATTACCAAACGAATGGTTACACAAAGGAATATTTAATTATTACATAATGGTTTATAGCGCAGGAAAATGTACAACATTTCCAGACCAAAAACAAGGAAATCCACTCGATTGGGATTTTACACCCAAAGAAAAATATTCTTTAAACATCGAAGAACCAAATGATAAGATTGTTTTGATAAAATCGGCATTTGACGACAAAAAAGTAGCGGTTTATGGCTATCCACAATGGGGAAAAACAAAAATCGAACCCGAAGAACAAATGCCTTACAATCAAAATGTTCTAAAAATTCATAATCATCCAACAATAGAAGAACAATTTTATATTATTTCCAAAGACATAAAACCACAAATTGAAAACAGAACAAATAAAGCATCACAATGTAAAAAATTATGTGTAAAATTTTCACCACTCACCAATACACAAACTTTTCGCATTGGAATTACGCTAAAAAATGGAATAACATTTTCAGCAGAAAAAACTGTTTCAATAGGAAAAGACTATGTAGAAATATTACTTTCAGATTTACAACAAACACCCACACCATTGTTAGCAGAAGCATATCCCGTTTTTTTGAAAAAAGAATTTTCTTCTTCAAAAAAGTTTGATTTTGATTTTTCTGTAGCAGAAACATTTTTTTTATGTACAGAAAAAACTAAAAAAGGAATAAATTTGGGCATTGTTGGAGCATGGGCAGAATAGAATTTAATACAACAAATTTATAAACTATATTATTGATTTTTAGCTAATTAAAGAATATTATTTTTTTACAAAAAATAACAAACAAAAAATTTTGTCTTTTTTTTAAAAAAAGTTTCAAAAATATTTGCATGAAAAAAAAAATATATTTTACTTTGCAACCAAGTTAAGGATAAAACTTAACCATAGTTCAGTATATACAAAGTGAGTGTTATAATTTTTTTGAGTTAATAGTTTGATTTTAGGTTGTTATTTGTATCTGCCGAAAGCCAATCGGCTTTCGGCTTTTAAATAACAAAACATAACACAAATCACTTTATAAATGTGAAAATTAAATATATTTTTCATAGTTTTGTTAGGTTAATTAGTTTGTTTTAGGTTAATTTTTGGTTTTAAGAGTACTTACGTTCTGTAAGTGCTCTTCTTTTTTTACAAATAGTAGAAATTATACTGATAAAAAGAAAAAATAATTCTATATTTTTTTACCTTTGTTATCTATACCAATTACACTATAATTTATAATGAAAAAATTTACGGAATATGCAGTAATGGCGGGACTTGCGGGAAGTATAGCCGCGTGTTCTTCGCCAACACAACAAAACGAAAGTATTGACGCTCAAGTTGACGCTCTTTTCAACAAAATGACCAAAGAAGAGCGTGTGGCTCAACTTTGTGGTATCTACATGACACAGTTTTTCGACGAAAACAATCGTCTGATGCCCGACAAATGCAAAGAACTAATTCCCAACGGAGTAGGACATTGTTCACAATTTATGCTCAATACGCAATTGCCGCCCGAAAAAGTTCGCGATATGGTAGCGCAAATGCAAGATTGGCTTATCAACAACACTCCAAGCGCAATCCCCGCGCTTATGCACGAAGAGGTTTTGAGCGGTATCAACGCCATGGAAGCAACCGTCTATCCTCAACAAATTGGTTTGGCGTGCTCGTTCAATCCCGAACTTGCCGAAAAGAAAACCTATCAGACGGCAACCGATTTACGAAAAGTGGGCGGCTTCTTGTCGCTTTCGCCAATGATTGACGTTGTCCGCGATCCCTCGTTCAACCGTTTGGAAGAATCTTACGGCGAAGACGCATATCTATCGGCAGTTATGGCATCGGCTTTTGTACGCGGACTTCAGCACGGCGACCTCAAACAAGGCGTTGCAGCTTGCACTAAACATTTTCTCGGTTATGGTGGCGGCGGCAATGCCAACAAAAAGGAACTTATGGAAGAAATTCTTTTGCCGCACGAGGTTTGCATCAGAAAAGAAGGCAGCAAAGTCGTTATGACTGGTTATCATGCTGTTGACGGCACCAAATGCGTTGCTAACCGTCAGATTCAGCAGGAAATTCTCCGTGATTATCTTCATTGCGACGGAATCATGGTCAGCGACTACGGCTCTATCGACCAAGTGGACGACAATATGACCGCACTTCAACGCACCGCAGCAGCAATCAACGCTGGAAACGATGTCGATTTTCCACAAGGCGACAACTACAAACTTATTCCCGAAGCCATTGAGAAAGGGCTTGTTAGCGAACAAACTTTTGAAACCGCTGTAAAAAGAGTATTGAAATTCAAATTCATGGTTGGAACACTCGGCAATAATGTCAAACTTTACGACCAAGGTTCTATCTCATTTGATACTCCAGAAGAACGCAATACAGCGTATCAACTTGCAACACAATCTGTTGTAATGCTTAAAAACAACGGCGTACTTCCTCTTAATAAACCTCAAAAAATCGCTTTAACAGGTCCAAACGCCAATTCGATGTGGGCAATGCTTGGCGACTACACCTACCAATCAATGCGATTCTTTTGGAAAGGCACAATCGAGGACGGTCAACACCCAAAAATCGTTGTTTTGAAAGACGGTATGACAAATCGTCTGCCCAAAGGCTACAGTCTTGATTATCAACGCGGTTGCGACTGGACAGAAGATGTTGAAACCGTTGTTGAACAAAGTGGCGACCCAAGAGTAGCGTATCTCAAAGAGATTCAAAACCGAATGATAGACAGCGGCGAAGAATCCAACGAAAAAGCCGCTCTCGAAATTGCGAAAAAAAGCGATGTAATCATTGCCGCCGTTGGTGAAAACGCAATTCTCTGCGGCGAAAATCGCGACCGCAAAACTTTGAAACTTCCCGGTCGTCAAGAAGAATTTGTAAAGAAACTCATTGCAACGGGCAAACCCGTTGTGCTTGTGATGTTTGGCGGACGTGCGCAAGTTATTTCCGAAATTGCAGACAAATGCGCCGCAATCATTCAAGCATGGTATCCGGGCGAGGAAGGCGGTAACGCTTTGGCTGACATCATTTACGGCAATGTAAGTCCGTCGGGAAAACTTTCTGTAAGTTATCCCGCCGAGGAACTTCACGAACCAATATGCTACAATTACGATGATTTTGACACAAAGAAAATAGCATGGCCATTTGGTTTTGGACTTTCATACACAACATTTGAATATTCAAATATCGCTGTTGATAAAGATGTTGCTACAAATTCCGAGCGTTTTGAGGTAAGTGTTGACGTTGAAAACACTGGCAAAGTAGCCGCCGAGGAGATTGTACAACTTTACATCTCCCCTACTTCTAAAAATCAAAATATCAGAAATTTGCAGTTGCAAGGTTTTACACGTATCGCACTAAAACCTCAAGAAAAGAAAACCGTAAAATTTTCAGTTGCAACCTCACAGTTAGGATATTTTGCTGACAATCAATGGAATGTAGCACCGGGCAAATTCATGATAAAAATCGGAGCCTCCTCTGCCGACATTCGTCAGCAAGCCGAAGTTACGCTTTCAGGCGACAAGGTAACGATGCCATTACGTGAGAATTATTTTGCAGAGGTGAAGTAATATTTAAACCCAGCATGTTAAGAAATCTCTAATGTGCTGGGTTATAAAAAAACACATAATGTTAAAACCGAAAACGTGTTTTTTACAAAATTTAATTTCATAATGTGTTTTTATTTATTTGATAATTATTGTTTTGACGATTCGTATGCTTTTATTAAATCCACATTTAGTTGTTCAAGGTCTGAAAGAACGACTTTGGAATTATCGTTAATAGACAGCACTCAACATCAAAAATGTTGGGATTAATAATAAATATTTTTTCATATATTTTATAAAGTGTATAATTTGTGATTGCAAAGGTATGATTTTTTTTGTTTTACAAGTATAGTTAGACTTTGATTTTTTATTTTCTATTCATTTTTCAATGTCTTTATTTTTAGAATAAATTTGGGGGCTGTGCAGGGCAAATTGTTATGTTCCGAAATGTAAAAAAAATATAAAAAAATTGTTCGTTATCTCTTGTCAAAATCATTTTAAGTCATTAATTTTGCCCATTGAACATTTTTGTTCAGTGAATTGAATTTTTTTGTTCAATTGATTGAACATTTTTACTCAGTTGATTGAACATTTTATTTAAATTATTGAAATTCAAAAATTTATGCCATACAAAAGAAAACGTTTTGACGATATAAAACGTCAAATTATAGAAACTCGCAGCAAGATTCAAGTGATTGTTGGACCAAGACAAGTGGGCAAAACAACGCTCATTGACCAAATAATACAAGAGTGTGAAATCCCTCACGACTTTTATTCTGCCGATGATGTCAGCAATGCAAATCGTCAGTGGCTGTCAGAGATTTGGGAAACTCAACGTTTGAAAATGGACAATCGCAAGGAAACGCGCCGCCTACTTGTTATTGATGAGGTTCAAAAAATTGACAATTGGAGCGAGACTGTGAAAGCGGAATGGGACATTGACACAAGGGCAAACAGACAACTTTCTGTTGTGTTGCTTGGGTCGTCAAGGTTGCTCATTCAAAAAGGTCTTACGGAGTCGCTTGCTGGACGTTTTGAACTCATCAGGCTTACACATTGGGGATTTGACGAGATGCGGGATTGTTTTGGGTTTTCATTGCAACAATATATCTATTATGGCGGTTATCCGGGGGCGGCGCAGTACATCAACGATGAAAGACGTTGGCGCAATTATGTGAAAGATTCGCTCATTGAGCCTACCATTTCTAAGGATGTTTTGCTCAATACCAACATTGTGAAGCCTCAACTTTTGAGACAATTGTTTGAAATAGGCAGTAGTTACAGTGGTGAATTGTTGTCGCTCACGAAAATCGCTTCGCAACTCACTGATGCTGGTAATGTTACGACTTTAGCATCATATCTTAATTTGCTCCAACAGTGCGAATTGTTGGGCGGACTCCAGAAATTTGCGTTTGCTAATACTCGCAAATATAATTCAGTGCCTAAATTTCAAGTGTTCAACAATGCGTTGCGCAATGTTTATGCCGATGTTGAATTCGGCGACGTTGTTGAAAATCCTCGTGAATGGGGGCGTTTTGAGGAATCTGCCGTAGGTGCGTACCTAATTAGTCAGTCCACTTCGTATGATTATACACTTTATTATTGGCGTGAAAAAGATAACGAGGTTGATTATGTGCTTGCTCGCCGCTCTAAACTCGTTGCAATTGAAGTTAAAACCGGACGTCGCACAACAAATGAGGGGCTACCAATTTTTAAGCAAACATTCAAACCTCACCGCGCCTTTATTGTCGGCTCTGGTGGTCTGTCTGTGGAGGAATTGTTGACGATGGATTTGGAGGTGCTGTTCAGGTAAGGAAAATTTGTAACAATTTTTAATTTTTTGTTTTGCAGTATTATTTTTAATTTCGCAAAGTCAAAATTTGAAAAAAATAACAATGTCAAACAAACATCATTACACTGGTCTTACTGACAGTCAAGTTCTTGAAAGTCGAAAACTTCATGGCGAAAATATCCTTACTCCACCCGAAAAAGAATCTCTTTGGGATGTGTTGAAAGGCGTTCTAAAACACTGGATTTCAATTTCAATGGCGGTGCTGACAATTGCGGCGACAGTTTTTGCAATCGTAAATGGAGGGTTTTATATAATGCCGGCAGTGCTTGCAATTTCGTATTTGCTGATAGTAATTGTCGGATTTTTCGGCGGTTTTGACGACCCTCTTTTCAAAATCTTGATTACAGCCTTTGTGTTGTCGATGGGAATTTCTATTTATGAGTTTGAAATTCAAAATGCTGGAATCTCAACTTTTTTTGAACCTATTGGCATTGTTGTAGCCTTGTTGCTTGCAACAGGTGTGGCGTATTTCTTGGAGCGTAAAAACGAAAAAACATTTCAATCGCTCAATGATGTCAACGATGATACGCCTGTTAAAGTAATCAGAAACAACAATATAAGTCAAATTCCAAGACGTGAAGTTGTTGTTGGTGATATTGTGTTGCTCGACCAAGGCGAGGAAATTCCTGCTGATTGTCAACTTCTTGAATCTTACAATTTGATTGTAAACGAGTCGTCGCTTACAGGCGAACTTCAAGCAAACAAAACCACTGACATAGAAAAATTCGACAAAAACGCCACTTATCCGTCAGATCAAATTATGAAAGGTACAACTATCATCGAAGGTAATTGTACTGCTGAAGTTTTCAAAGTTGGCGACAAGACCGAAAGCGGCAAAGTCTTTGAGTCAGCGCAAGTTGACGAAGGCGACCCAACTCCACTTAGCGAAAAACTTGATGCCCTTGCTGACAAGATTACAAAAGCAAGTTATATTTTTGCTGCGTTGATTATAGTTGGTAGGCTTATTACGTATTTCTTTATCGGAAATAATGACTTCAATTGGCTTGATTTTTCATCGTATTTGCTTAATACAGTGATGATTGCAGTAACGCTTATTGTTGTAGCAGTTCCCGAAGGCTTGCCGATGAGTGTAACACTTTCGTTGGCATTCAGCATGAAACAATTGATGAACGAAAATACTCTTCCGCGTACAATGCACGCTTGCGAGACTATGGGGGCGGCATCCGTTATTTGTACCGACAAAACAGGTACGTTAACGCAAAATAAAATGCAAGTTGCAGATACGCAACTGTCTGACATTCAGAATGATTTGCTTGCTGAAATGATAGCCGTTAATACCACTGCTAATTTAGATTTTGCTGACCCGAATAATATCAAGGCCATTGGCAATCCTACAGAAGGAGCATTGCTTTTGTGGTTGAATGGGAAAAAAATCAACTACTTGAATATCAGAGAAAACGTTGATATTTTAAACCGTTTGCCCTTCAGCACCGAAAATAAGTATATGGCAACTGTTGTCAAGTCTAATGTACTTGGGAAAAAAATGCTTTATGTAAAAGGCGCGCCCGAAATTTTATTGGAATTATCGCAAGTTTCTGCTGACGAAAAGCAAAAGTTTTACAATAAACTATCTGATTTTCAAGGTAAAGCATTCAGGACATTGGCTCTTGCCTATTCTGAAACTGAAAACGAAGTCGATATTTTTGAAGGAGGAAAACTCAATGCTAAAAATCTTAAATTTGTAGGAATTTTTGCGATTGCAGACCCTGTTCGCCCTGATGTTGCAGCCTCTGTTAAACATTGTATCGAAGCCGGAATTCAGGTGAAGATTGTTACTGGTGATACTCCATTGACAGCCAAAGAGATAGGTCGTCAAATAGGATTGTTAAATGGACCAAAAGACGAAGTTGGTTCAGTTTTGACGGGGACGGATTTTGCTGCGATGTCAGATCAGGAATTGTTGCCAAAGATTCATGATTTAAAAATCCTTTCGCGAGCCAAACCTCATGATAAAGAACGCCTTGTAAAACTCTTAAAACAAGAAGATTACGTAGTTGCAGCCACTGGCGATGGTACCAATGATGCGCCTGCGCTCAACGCTGCTGACGTTGGTCTTTCCATGGGCGATGGTACTGCGGTTGCAAAAGAAGCCTCTGATATGACGATTCAAGATAATTCGTTCTCAACAATTTCCAACGCCGTTATGTGGGGTCGTTCGCTTTACAAAAATATTCAGCGGTTTATTATGTTTCAGATGACGATAAACGTATGTGCTTGTTTGATAGTGTTAATCGGAGCATTTATGGGAACGCAGTCGCCACTGACAGTAACTCAGATGTTGTGGGTAAATTTGATTATGGATACATTTGCTGCGATTGCATTGGCATCGTTGCCGCCGCAAAAGTCTGTTATGCAGGAAAAACCACGTCGAGTTACCGATTTTATTATAAATGGTCCGATGAAGAAAAATATCTTTGGATTAGGAGGATTTTTTACGGTTTTGTTGCTGTTGATTTTGGTTATAATGCAACATTCTGACATTAAATCTATGATGGATTTGTTGTTATTTCAATTCTCTGAATATAACGGACTTAGCCCATACGAATTGAGTTTGTTTTTCACAATTTTTGTGATGTTACAGTTTTGGAATATGTTCAATGCCAAAGCGTTTATGACGGGCAAATCGGCATTTGATGACCTAAAAAATTGTACTGGTTTCTTGTTGATAGCCGCTGTGATTTTTGTTGGTCAGATTCTGATTGTAGAATTAGGAGGTGCGATGTTTAGTGTTTGTCCGTTGATGATAATCGACTGGGTTTCAATAATTTTGTTGACAATGCCGGTGCTGATTGTTGGCGAGGTTAAAAGGAAATTGAAAAAAGTTTAGGAGAGTTCTAAAAATTAGATTTTTCAAGGCGTATGAAATCGAAAAAAGCGCAGTTTACAGATTGTAAATGAGCATTTTGAGATTGAAATACAACGCAGAATAAGCAATTTTAGCACCCCCGTTTAATTTGCGATTAGAATTTAGGATTATTATTGGTATAGCGAATATTTTTTTTGAAATGATTGCAAAACACATAAAACTTATCATACTAACAACCTTTGTCGCTGTATTAATTGCCATGGCGATTGCTACGTTTTTTACGCAAGATACAGCTGACAAAAACATTTATACAACAACTTGGTTTACAATAATTTGGTGTATTTTAACAATATGTTCGTTGCCAATAATTATCAAACGTCTAAAAGGGAAATTGGCGGTTTTGCTATTTCATCTATCAATGATAATTATTTTGGTAGGTGCATTTACAACCAAAATATCGTCGAAAGAAGGCATGTTGCATATTAGAAACGGCGAAAAAACAGATTTTTTTGTCAACAAAGAAAACTTTTTTAAACAAGAACTTGGCTTTAGTGTAAAACTCGATAGTTTTCTTATAAAAAACTACCAAGGGACCACAATGCCACAAGATTACGTAAGTTTTTTGACTGTTGAAGATAATGGAACAATCCAAAAAACGGAAGTTTCGATGAATAATATCCTTAAAAAAAATGGATATAGATTTTATCAAACGAGTTTTGACCCCGATGGCGCAGGTACTTTGTTATCAGTCAATTACGACCCATGGGGAACACCGTTGACATATATTGGTTACATACTTTTTGCCATTTCGGGATTATGGTTAATGTTTTCAAAACGAACTGATTTTCAAAAACTTCTCAAACATCCAACATTGAAAAAAGGCGGACTTTTTGTTACACTTATTTGCGTTGGATTATCAACAAATGCACAGACAAAAAAAATACCTACAATAAGTTTTGACGAAGCAGCAAAACTAAAACAAAAACAAATAGTTTACAACGGACGTGTTGCGCCGTTTAACACCATGGCAAGAGATTTTGTATCAAAGGTTTATGGCAAACCAAATTATTACAATTTGTTGGCAGAACAAGTAGTTTGTGGTTGGATTTATCGTCCCGAAGTTTGGAAAGACGAAAAAATGATTCTTATAAAAGATAAAGATTTACAACATCAACTTGGAGTTGAAAAATACGCATCTTTTGCCGATTTTTTTGATGAAAACGAAAATTACCGCCTCAACAATCTTGAACCCACAAAAGCAGTTCGCGAAGTGGACGAAAAAATTGGATTAATTTTGATGTTAACCAGTGGAAAACTATTTCAAGAAAATGATGTAAAAATCTCTGAATCAAAGATTAAAGCCGAAATTATTTACAATAACTTTAATTTTGCTAAAATACTTTTTATGGTTAATTTAACCATTGGATTTATAGCGTTTTTTGTTATGATTATTGCCCAAAAATTTCCACCTACAATATTCAAATCATTGAGAATATTGTTGATTATTACACTGATTTTCGACCTTTGCGGATATGTTTTGCGTTGGTATATTTCTGGACACATTCCAATGGGCAACGGCTACGAAACAATGCTTTTTATGTCGTTAGTAATAATGATTTTAGCGATAATTTTTGGAAAAAAACTAAAAATACTTACACCATTTGGATTTTTAATTTCGGGCTTTACACTTTTAGTGGCATGGCTTTCGCAACGCAATCCACAGATTACACCTTTAATGCCAGTACTAAATTCACCAATTTTAAGTGCTCATGTATCTACAATAATGATTGCATATTCTTTATTGGCGTTTACATTTTTCTGCGGAGTATTTTCATTTTTTATCAAAGACAACGAAAAAGTTTCGCAACTTGCTGTTCTTAGTAAAATTATGCTCTATCCTGCTGAAATTCTGCTTGGTATAGGTATTTTTCTTGGTGCAGTTTGGGCTAATATTTCGTGGGGACGCTATTGGAGTTGGGATCCAAAAGAGACTTGGGCGTTAATAACTTTTATGGTTTATGCGCTGCCTTTTCACAAAGCAGACTTAAAATTTTTACAATCAGACCGCAAAATTCACTTGTTTTTTTTACTTGCATTTATAACCGTTTTGATGACTTATTTTGGTGTTAATTACTTTTTGGGCGGTATGCATAGTTATGCTAATGGGTAAATTGAAAATTGAAAATTGAAACGATACTAAATAAATATTTCTGCTAATTATTTTTAAGAATTAGCAGTTTTTTTTATTAATTTTTTTCTATTAAATATAACTTTCCCTAAAAACAATTTTTATTGCTACAAAATTATCTTTCAACATAAAATAAATTTAACCATTCATAAAATTCTCTATCAAAAAGTTACAAAATAATAAAAACGTGTAACAAAAGCGTAAAACCCAAAACAACTAAAAAGATAAATTTGCCAAGAATATAAAACTAAATGATTATGAAAAGATTAACTTTATTTTTACTAATTTTAATTCAATACGTGCTAACATCGGCGCAAAATCCTAATTTTCACATTTATCTATGTTTTGGACAATCTAATATGGAAGGTAATGCCAAAATTGAACCTCAAGACCTTAACGGAATTTCGCCACGATTTAAGATGATGGCAGCAGTAGATGATAATCGCCTTGGAAGAAAAAAAGGCAACTGGTACAATGCAACACCCCCACTCTGTCGCGAAAACACTGGTCTTACTCCTGTTGACTATTTTGGAAGAACGCTAACTAAACATTTGCCAGACAGTATTTCGGTTGGCGTTGTAGTTGTTGCAATAGGCGGCATTTCCATAGAAGGTTTTATGCCCGATTCGGTAGAAAATTATGCCAAAACCAAATCACCTCATTGGATGAAAGGAATGCTTGCTGCATACAACAATAATCCATACCAACGACTTGTTGAACTTGGCAAATTGGCTCAAAAAGACGGCGTTATCAAAGGTATTTTACTTCATCAAGGAGAAACAAACACTGGCGACAAAAATTGGCCAAAGAACGTTCAAATTGTATATGATCGTCTGTTGGGCGACCTCAACCTAAAACCAGAACAAGTACCTCTCATTGCTGGTGAAGTTGTTATAGCCGACGGTAAAGGGTTGTGTAAAAGCATGAACGAAATTATTGACAATTTACCACAAACCATCCACACATCGCACGTTGTATCGGCAGAAGGACTTACAAACGCTGCCGACAATCTCCATTTTGATGCAGAAGGATACCGAAAACTTGGTAAAAGATATGGCGAAAAAATGCTTTCTCTTTTAGGTTACCAAATCTATGAAAAATTGGAAATTCCAACCGATGCAAAAACAGCACAAAACGCCGTTCCTGGTAAAAAATTTCCGATGGTTGATAGTAAAAACCGAGCATACTTTCAAGTTTATGCCCCTAATGCACAAAAAGTTATAACCGACATTTGCTCAAAAAAATACCAAATGCAACCCGACGGCACTGGCAATTGGTATTGCTCAACCGATTCTCTTGCACCCGGTTTTCATTATTATTTTATCAACGTTGACGGTGCACAAGTAATAGACCCAAACACTGATACTTATTTTGGTTGCAACCGCATGGCAGGTGGATTAGAAATACCAGAAGGCAAAGAAGGCGATTACTACCGACCTCAAAAAGATGTTCCACACGGACAAGTTAGATTGTTTCAATATTACTCTAATGCAAAACAAGAATGGCGTAGGGCAATGGTTTACACACCTGCCGAATACGAAAAAAATACCAAAAAACGTTACCCTGTTTTATACCTTCAACATGGAATGGGCGAAGACGAAACTGGTTGGACAAAACAAGGATTTGCCAACAACATACTTGACAATCTTATAGCCAACAAACAAGCTGTACCAATGATTGTTGTAATGGAAAGCGGCGATGTTAAAGCACCATTCGACTTTGCCAAAGGTAAATCTAATGCCGCAGAAATTAGCGATTATGGTGCAAGTTTCTATAAAGTAATGATTCAGGATTTGATACCCGAAATTGACAAAAATTTTCGCACGTTAAGCGATAAAAAACATCGTGCTATGGCAGGTTTGTCGTGGGGAGGACACCAAACATTTGATATTGTATTGAAAAACATTGATAAATTTTACTACATGGGTGCATTTAGCGGTGCTATTTTTGGACTTGACGCACAAAAAAACTACAATGGCATTTTATCGCGTCCGCAAGAATTTAGTCGCGAAATAAAATATCTTTTTCTCGGTGCTGGTAGCCAAGAAAACTTTGGAACAGAAGATCTTGTTAACCATTTGAAAAGTTTTGGTTTAAATCCCGACTTTTATATTTCGCAAGGAACTGCACATGAATGGCTTACTTGGCGCAGATGCTTAAAAGAATTTTTGCCAAATATTTTCAAATAACAATTTTTATGTATAATTATAAATAAAACACGGATTTAATTTTCAAAAAATTTCGTTAATTAAAATCCGTGTTTTATTTTTTATAAAAACAAAAATACACTATCAAAAAGACTATTTATTTTGTTACAATAAAACAATGACAATTTTGATAGTGTAAATAGTTTTCAAACCAATTATTCTAAAACCAAAATGCGGCTTGAATAATCTGTTCTCTTGTGCCAATCTACATTGTGTTCGTATGGAATTTCAAGACCGTTTTCCATAAGGAATTTGCCTGTGAATTTCTTTCCTTCAAATACAAGCGGAGTATTGTCAATACGATTTATCTCACGAATTGTGTAAACTTTGTCAGGATTAAGACCAGCCATTTTTACACGCGGAAGATGTTGATTACAAAACTGTTCGGTTTTCCACCAATAAAAAACGGCTTTGTTTTTGTCAGGATTTACATACATAAGCGAAGCCACTCCGAGTTTGTCGTAAGGCGATACAAGACGATAAATGTCGCCAAACTGAATTACCGAACGAAGTTTTTTGTATTCAGCAATAGCATTTTTGCAAAGATTTTTTTCTTCGTCTGTCATATTTTGGGGCTGAATTTCCATTCCTAAACGACCGCTCATAGCAACGTCAATACGGTATTTCAACGGAATTATACGGAACGTCTGATGATTTGGTGCTGCACTTATATGCGAGGCCATTGCAATTGACGGGAAGAAATAAGAGGTTCCCCATTGCATATAAACACGTTGAAGAGCGTCGGTATTGTCGCTAACCCAAAATTCGTCGAAATAAGGCAACACACCCCAGTTAGCACGTCCGCCTCCTGATGCGCACGCTTGAATTGTAAGTTTTGGATATTTTTCACGTATTCTGCGGCACACTTTCTCAAATCCTTGATGATAAGCAATATAAAGATGACTTTGACTATCAGAGGTAAGATATTGACTTCCATGATTGAGAATACTCATATTTGCGTCCCATTTTATATAGTCGATTTCGGGATATTTGGTCATCAAATTATCAACAATGCTAAACACAAAATCCTGAACCTTTGGATTGCTAAGGTCAAGAACAACTTGTGTGCCGCCACGACCAAGCACAAGGTCGCGATTTGGTGCTTTGACAACCCAATCAGGATGAGCCTCAAAAAGTTCGCTCGTAGTGTTAGCCATTTCAGGTTCTATCCAAATACCGAATTTTATTCCGTGCTTTTTTGCGTCAGAAATCAATTGTTCTATTCCGCCGGGGAGTTTGTTTTTGTCAACAGACCAATCGCCGAGCGATGAATTGTCGGTTTTGCGAGGATATTTGTTTCCAAACCAGCCATCGTCCATGACAAAAAGTTCACCACCCATGGAAGCAATATCACCCATCATCTGGTCCATACCTTGCTGATTGATGTCAAAATAAACACCTTCCCAACTATTGAGAAGAATTTTGCGCTCAACATCTCCGTTAGAAAGTTTGTACTTTCGTCCCCAAGAATGAAAATTTCTGCTGACCCCACTCAAACCTTCAACAGAATACGTAATAGCCCATGCTGGAGTGCAAAACTTTTCACCTTTCTTTAAAGTATAAGCCGAATTTTCGGGATTGATACCAGCAAAAATTTCGTGATATTCATGGTCGTGAGTATTGATTTCGATTCTGTAATTACCTGAATAACAGAGAGCCGCACCAATGGTTGCGCCGAAATTTTCGTTTGGTTTACCATCAAGCGAAAGCATTATTTCACCATGAGAAGTATGAGAATTTCTAACGCCATCGCGATTTGAAATAACCATCATTCCGGGTGTTATCGGCTCTTGAACAAGTTGCGACTCGTTAGCCCAACTTCCATACAAATGCGAAAGCCAAACATTTCCTCGTCTTACGGGCAAAAAACCAGAATCAAAACGTCTGAGTTCAACCGATTGTTTTTCTGAATGAGAAATTTCTGTCCATATTTCGATTATTTCAGCATCGTTGTAGGTTTTGTAACAGATATTTACCGAAAACGGATAGACTTTGTCTTTCAGTTCAACGGCAACAACTTTTCCACCGTTTTCGTTACGATTTGAAACCCTATCAACCACAAGTTGCAATGTCATATTTCCGTCGGCATGAGTTACCGACAAAGCAGCCTCCGCAGGACAATTGAGTCCGTAAACTGGATATGCTGAAAGTTTTTGGGCAGTATTCTCTACCGCTTGAAGATCGGTTGAAGAAAGTTTTGGTCCGTAATACAAAATTTTCAGTTCCTGACCTTTTTCTGCTTCGAGAAGAAGCGTAGTGCTTTTGGTAGAAATGTCAATATTTTCGGCACTAACCGAAATTGCGGCAGCACACATAACCGCAGCCAAAATTGCTCTTTTCATATTTTTAGTGTAAATTTGATAAAAATGATTTGCGGTCAAAGTTACAAATATTTTTTATTTTTACAAACCAATAACCTACATTCGATTTGCAAAATCAACAAAAAACAATTATCTTTGTCAAAACAATTAAAGAAAACTAACAATGAGTGAGTTTATTGATTACGGAAACAGCGATTTCAGACGTGCTAAAAATAGTAATTTTATTGACAAATCGGGTTTGATTAACATCTTGAACCAAAACATAGATACTGAAAATAGTTTTATGTGCGTATCCCGCCCAAGACGTTTTGGTAAGTCGATTGCTGCAAAGATGGCGTATGCGTATTATGATAGGTCGTCAAAGTCTGAAGAACTTTTTGAGGGTCTTGAAATTACAAAATCACCCAATTTCAAAACACACCTTAATAAATATCCAACAATTTACATTGATTGGAATAAATTTGCCACCTACGACCACAAAACCGTAGTCAAGCAAGCACAAAGAAAAATTGTGTCAGATTTGAAAGAATCTTACGATTTTTTAGAAGAAAAAGAATCTCTTGCAAATGCACTCTTTGAAATCAACAAAAAAACTGGCGACCGTTTCATTATGATTATTGACGAGTGGGATATGCTCATTAGGGACGAAGACGAAGAAACTCGCGATGAATACGTAAATTTGTTAAAAGCATTGTTCAAATCTAATTCCGCCAACAAACTGTTTCTTTTGGTTTATATGACAGGAATTTTACCAATCATAAAATACAAAACGCAATCGGCGTTGAATAATTTCCGCGAGTATAGTATCATAAATCCGGGTGTTACCGCCAAGTATTATGGTTTTACGAAAGACGAAGTTAGAAGATTGTGCGAAGAAAACGACATGGATTTCACTCTAATGCAACACGCTTACGATGGTTATATCATTGGCGATCAAAAATCAATTTTCAATCCTAACTCTGTTATGCAGTCGATTTTGTTTCGCAATTACAATAGTTATTGGTCAAAGACGGCATCCTTTATGGCAATTAAATCTTACCTTAATGTTGACGCAGATTACGTCCGCACAAAAATAATCAATATGATGAACGGCGAAGAAGAGTACGTTAGAGTGTCAAGTTTTCGTAACAACATGACGGACATCGAAACGAGCGATGACGTGCTTACTCTTTTGGCTCATTTAGGCTATCTTTCGTATAATCCTGAAACTCAAGCAGTAAAAATTCCAAATAACGAAGTCGCCGAAGAATTTGAAAATGCAATCAGAATGGCTGGGTGGAAAGAAGTTTCCAAGGCTGTGGAATTGTCAATGCACCTTTTGAACGATACCGTTAACCTCAAAGCCGACAAAATAGCAAAGGCATTCGACACATATCATTTTGAAGCGTCATCGATTTTGGAGTTCAACGACGAAAATTCTATGGCGTGCGCAATAATGTTAGCATACTCGTCAGCAAGGGCTTTCTACAAGATTTTTCGCGAACTGCCGACAGGAAAAGGTTTCGCTGACATGGTTTTTGTCCCACTACCAAAATCTCCACGCCCCGCAATCGTCATCGAACTGAAATACGACAAGTCAGCCACCACAGCAATAGACCAAATTCGTAAAAAAAACTATCCAGCAAGTCTAAAAGGTTTTTCTAAACGGATAATTTTGGTTGGGATAAATTACAACAAAGAAGAGGCAAAACACGAAGTAGAAATAGAAGTGATTGAAGGGTGAAAACGTTAATTGAAAAAAAAATTAAGACGTTCTTGACCATCCTATTCAAACTATTCTAATTTCTTAAAATACCTAAGGTTATAACCTTCAAATGCTTGTGGATGAGCTATTTTTATAAGGTCTTTTAATAATAAATCTGGTCTAAATGGAGTTTGGTCATAATATGGAATATAAGAAAGGTTACAAGCATACACATTTTTGTTTTTAAATGCGTTAAACTTCTTATAATTAGGATTTTCGGCAGCAAAAGATTCTAAATTATAATCCACGGTTCTATTATATTTTACAATCCAACAATCTGCATCGGCGGCTTTTGCAAATACCGACTCAAAATTAAGTGGCACTGTACCAAAACCCTCGAGATTAACAAACGGATATCCAAAACCCGCATCCATATAAAATATTGCCGCCGTTGATTTTTTTGCTGGCATATACCAAACTGCACCAGTAAGACTATTGGCAAGCACTTTTGGACGAGAAGAATATCCTTTTGCTATTTCTTTTAAGTTAATATAATTTTTTTCAATGTCTAAAAATACAGAATCGGCAAAATTACCACGTCCGAAAAGCAAACCATAAAATTTTATCCATTCAGCTTGTGCAAGTGGCGAATTTTCCATATAATCAGCACATTCCACAAGTGGAATTTTTGTTTTGCCAAGAAGTCCAAAACTTCCTGATGTTTGATATGGAGAAAGCATAATTATTTCGGGCGATTCAACAAGTATTTTTTCAACATCAGGATTCATTGATGAACCTAAATTTTTAATTTTACCAGTTGCAATATCATTTTTTAAATCTTCATCCAACACATATTCAACATCGCAAAGACTCGAAATGCAATCTTTACAACCTAAATTTTTAATCAACGAAGCATGTAACGATGTAAAAATCAAAGATTTTTCAACTGGTGTTTTTATCACTGTTAAATTATTGTCTGCTGGCAAATCAACATTAGATGTTTTTTCTACTAATGCATACGAATGTAGAATTTTTGTGGTATCCCATGGATTACGAATATTTACAATAAAATAACCATTTGCCTTAAATATCTTTAAATGAGTAGCATATTTTAATGGTAAACATTCCAACTTTCCATTAATTTGTTTTTCTTCTCTATTAGAAAAGCAAGAAGATAAAAACAAGCATAAAGACAAAATAATTAGAATAATATTTTTCATACACAAAAATAGATTTTTACAAAAAGCAAATATAAAAAAAAGAATTAATGCACTTTTTTATATTTATATCAAAACATAAATTTATTAATTAACATTAACTAAACGTTTAAACGTAAATCTTTTGGAAAAGATACAAAAAAGTAATTGTTTTACCCCAAAATTCACATTGTTTTAACATTTTTTAATATAATTTTGCATTTTAGAAAACCGACGCAATAGTACATCTTAAAGTATTAATAACAAAATAAAATCGGTAGTCGTCGTTGGTTTACCAAAGATTTTATTTTTAATACAAAGATGTAGTATTGCGTATATTTTTTTATAATAAAAAAGATGTTGAATAAAAAAAAATTAACCATGGGTAAAAGAAAATTAGTTTCATTATTAACCCTGCTGCTTATCTGCCTTACCAGCGTTATCCACGCTCAGACAACCATAAGTGGCACAGTAAAAGATGCCAACGGTGCACCAGTACTTGGTAGTACAATAACCATCAAGGGAACTACCATTGGTACTATTTCCGACGAAAACGGAAACTACAATCTCCACGTTCCTGCTGGAGCAAAAGCCGATACAATAGTATTTTCGTATATCGGCAAACAAACCCAAACATTGCCCACCAACGGCAAAACCACGTTTAATGTTACCTTAGAAGATGATGACGTTGCTGTTGACGAGGTGGTAGTTACAGCCCTCGGCATTAGCAAGGGGCGCAAAGCAATTGGATACAGCACCGTTCAGGTGTCGGGCGACGAACTTACACAAGGACAAGTAACCAATCCTATGGAAGCACTCGCAGGAAAAGTAGCTGGTGTTGACATTTCTGCAGCCCCCGGACCTGGAGCAAGCCAAAACATAATGATACGTGGTGCAGCATCGTTTACAAACAACCAACCACTTTATGTTGTTGACGGTATTCCGTTTATCAATACTCAAACATCTGGCGACTATAAAGGTGCAAGCATCAATGGTGCTACAGGAACGCACAAAAACCTTGATAACCTCAACAACCAAGCAAATCTTGGTAGTGGTGTTAATGCTATTAATCCCAATGATATAGAATCTATGACAGTGCTTAAAGGAGCGGCAGCCACTGCATTGTATGGTAGCCGTGCCGCCAATGGTGTGGTACTTATAACCACAAAATCTGGCAAAAACACCAACGGGAAAATGACACTTACATACGATGGCTCAATAAACGTAGAACGCGTTGGATACATCTCTAAGTCGCAAGACCGCTGGGGACAAGGCTGGTTTCGCGATTTTGATAACGCTTTTTCTCGCGAAGAAAACGGAAACTGGGGTCCTGAATTTACTGGTCAATACCAACCATGGGGAAATGTTTATAACAACAGCCAACAAGTTGCTAAATTTGAATATCTTGATAGCAGAATTCGTGATTTTTATGAACTCGGAGTTGGCAATAGTCATGCCGTATCTGCCACTGGTGGAAACGACAAAACAAGTTACTATTTTTCTGTATCTAACACCCACAACGATGGCGTAATACCCGGCGACTACGATACATACAACCGCACAACAATTTCTACTCGTGGTAGCCACAAATGGGGAATTGCAACTATAACATCATCGTTTAATTTCTCAAACGAAAAAACCAAAGCTGTACCATCAGGACAAGGTACTTCTATGATACAAAGTCTATGGGATATACCAAACAATATCTCGGTTGTTGACCTAAAAGATTTAAGCAATATTTTCAACGGTGTTGACTATTTTTTCACGCCATTTGCTATGAATCCTTACTACTTGCTCGAAAACCAAGCATCAGAACTTCATAGAAACAAAATATATGGTAAATTTCAAACCGACCTTCAAATTTTTAAAGATTTGAAGTTTACATACCGTTTTGGTGGCGATGTACAATTTTCAAACACCGAAACATTTCAAAGTATAATAAAATATGGAGAAGACTCTCCTATTGCAGAAATTTCTACATCAAATGAGCGCAACGGTTATTATTTCAACTCGCACAACACAATTTATGAAATAAATAACGACATGTTTTTTACTTACAACAAAGCTCTATCCGATGCTTGGAATCTCAACGCCATACTTGGTTATAGTATAATGGAAACTAAGTCTAACACCATCTATGGAGAAGCAACAGCACTCGACCTTGAGAATTTTTATAGCCTCAAAAATACCATAAACGATGCCACCGCTGCACAAAACTATGAGAAAAAACGTATGCTCGGAGCATTTGCCAACATCGACATCGATTGGAACAGAATGATTTATTTATCACTCACCGTACGTAACGATTGGTCTTCAACATTACCAAAAGAAAACAACTCTTACATCTACCCTGGAATAACCGCAAGTTGGGTATTTACAGAGCTTGGCAACGATGGACATTTAGGTCCACTCACTTTTGGTAAGGTACGCGCATCGTATGGATTTACGGGTAAAGATGCTGAGCCATACAGCGTTTACAACATATACACCAAAGCACAATACATAAATCCTGGTTACATCAATGTATCATCGATGCTATTCCCTATAAATGGTGTTAATTCATGGATGCAGTACGATGTTAAGGGCGACTTAAATTTAAAGCCCGAAATGACAAACGAATACGAATTTGGACTCGAACTTGAATTTTTTAACGGACGACTTGGTTTTGACGGTGATTATTACAACAAATACACCAAAGACCTCATTGAGTATCTTCCTATCGACTACTCCACAGGTAGCAGATACATAATTACCAACCTCGGCGATGTAAGAAACCAAGGTTACGAACTTGTAGTCCATGCAACACCAATAAAGAAACAAAATTTTGCATGGAAAGTATCTGCCAACTTTTCACAAAACTTCAACCGCGTAGAAAAACTAAACGCCGAAGAAGTAAACCTCGGTGGATTTTCTGGTTGCCAAATCTACGCAGTAGAAGGACAAGCAATAGGACAATTTAAATGTACAGTAGGCAAAAAAATAACCGATTCTAACGGCAATGTACACACAGTAGTTGACGGAAAAGGTTTAGTTATAGATAGCGAAAACCAAGAATATGTAGGCAAAGATATAAACGAAAAATTCCGTGCTGGTTTTACCACAGGTTTTGACTACAAAGGATTTTCACTTTCGGCAACATTCGACCTTCACTATGGTGGATATATGTTTAGCCATACCAAAAGTTATCTCGGTTGGTCGG
Source organism: uncultured Bacteroidales bacterium (assembly GCA_937877455.1). GTDB lineage: Bacteria > Bacteroidota > Bacteroidia > Bacteroidales > UBA3824 > UBA3824. The sequence continues at coordinate 3,347 of CALFIU010000174.1, read as the reverse complement.
GTGCAGGATACGAAACCACTTTTAACGACAGAAACCTCTTTGTTGTACCAAATTCTGTAGTAGCCGTTGACTCACCAGAAGATGCCGACTACATCATAACCGAAGATTTGGAAACACTATACTACGCAATAAACGAAACTCCACTTGCTCTCGGAGAGATACCAACATTCTATTCTGGTGGTGGATTTGATAAATACAACGACTTGATTATCGACCGTTCATACCTAAAACTTCGCAACGTTACACTATCTTATTCGTTGCCACAAGATTTGGTAAGAAAATGGAAACTTCAAGACATAAAATTCTCTTTATCAGCAGCCAACATACTTATTTGGACACCAAAAGAAAACTGCTATGTAGATCCTGAAACTACAACCTACGGAAGCAACATAATGAGCAAATTTGGAGAATATTTCGCCAACCCAACAAACCAAGTTTACACATTTGGAGTTTCGGTAAAATTTTAACGCTAAAAAAATTTGTAAAAATGAAAATTAAAAAACTTATATACACATCGGCAGCCACGCTTCTTTTAGCCTTGCCATCATGCGAAAAATGGCTCGATATAAACCACAATCCAAACAATCCCGAAACCGTAGCAGCACAATCGTTAGTTGCTGGGGCAGAAATGATTGCGGGATACAATCAAATGGCATGGGAATGTCTTTTTATCGATGGTGTTTGGAATCAATACTTCACCCAAAAACAAACCGCAAGCCAATTTAAAACAGCAGAACAATATTACGCACAAGAGTTTAGTTATTATTATGCAAACTCCGAATCAGCTTTGCTATCACTCAAAACAATAAACAATTCGGTAGAAGAAAATTCTGGTTACAAGTTTTTGAGCGAAGTTTTATCCATATACATTTGGCAAAATATGGTGGACACTTGGGGAGATATTCCTTATAGCGAAGCACTTAACGATGAAATAACATCACCAAGATTTGATGCCGCTACAGACATTTACAAAGATTTACTCTCTCGTATAGACATGGCAATAACCAACTACGAAAATGATGTTTATAACGGCGAAAGCATAAACGAAAATAATGACTTTATCTTTGAAGGCGACATAGAACAATGGTATAAATTTGCCAACTCACTAAAACTTAAGTTAAATCTAAGGCTTTCGGAATATAGCGAACTTGGTATGACAATGGCAGAAATGCTATCATTCATAAGCGATGAATCTAAATTTCTCACCGAGGACAACGCTCAAATTTCGTCAAACATTTGGCAAACAAAATCGTCAAAACAATATCCTCTTGACGAATACGAAAACGGTAGTTTTGCAAAAACCAACATAGTTGCATCAAAAACATTTACCGAATATACCAATCTTGGAGACGACCCACGCGCAAAAAAAATATTTTCTGCTGTAAACGGTAAAATAGAAGGAGCTCTTCAAGGCGACTATCAAAACCAAACACAAGGCAACGTTAGTGCACTTAACAAAAATGAATTAGTAAAAAACATTCCACTAATCTCAACATGGGAAGTATATTTTAATTTTGCAGAAATATACGCAGAAAACGAAGACTTAGCCAACGCTAAAACCGCATACGAAAATGCTGTTAAACAAAGTCTTGACTATTGGGGAATTAGCGACTACAGCATACTTACTAACGCCAATTATGCAAGTTGGGACGACATTGCCACCGACAAAAACAACGCATTACGCCTTATTGGACTACAACGTTGGGTTGCCTTTGCAATGACACAACACAATGAAGCATTTTTTACTCGCAACCGCACAAAATATCCTGCACTTAGCAGCATAACACCAAGCGACAAAACACGCGACGAACTAAAAGCAAATTTCCCTGCTGGAAACTTCATTATTTCGTTTGCAGGTGTAGAAACTTATGCTGGAGAAATGCCTGCATCAGCAGTATATCCATTAAACACAGTGCTTGCTCGTAATATAAATGCGCCTTCCCAAAAAAGCAACGTAACTGTTAAAATATTTTGGGATACAAAACAAACTATTAAAGAATAACAAAAAAAAAATTGCGAAAGATGAAAAAATTATATATTTTCCTATTGGTACTTTTACCAATTATACAAAGTTGCGATAAGGAAAGCGAAGATCATTCGTTTACAACATACTATCCAACACTTGAACTCAAAGGCGATGAATCTGTTAGCGTTATCTATGGTGAAGACTACAACGATCCCGGATGTTTTGCCGAAGTTAACGGTAACGACGTTTCTTCTGATGTTGAGATAACTACCGATTTCCAAAAAAACGAATACGGCATTTTTACCGTCAACTACAAAATAACCAATGCAGATGGCTACTTAGCAACAAGTTCTCGCGAAATAGTGGTTATAAACCCCAACGACAAAGTTTCTCAAGGATACATAACTATAACCAATACTCGTGATGATATTGATGTTGAATACACCACATCAATACTCTTTAATTACCAAGGACCAAACACATACTACGTAAGCGATTTGCTCGGAGGTTTTTATTCACAAGGTAGAGGTTACGGCAACGATTACGCATTGCCTGGAACAATTAAAATAGAAGACGACGGCACAGTTTCACTCTTAAATTCAGGAACATGTGCTTTTGGTGGTGCTGCATCAAACGTTTCGGGTACATACGACTTAGAAAATAAAACTTTCAGTATAAAAACCACGTACAGTGGTTATAATTTTAATATGATAGTTGAATAAACAAAAAACAACGACAATGAAAAAAATAATAACATACATAGCAGTTTTAGCATCGCTAACACTCTCGGCTTGCGACAACGAGCCTGACATTTGGAAAACCCAAACACACGATTTTAACGGCACTTGGGAAGTGGAAGTGTTGGAAGATGGCGAAAAATTAGTAAGCCACGACGACGAAGGTCAAATTTATATTTACAACACTAACACAGACAACAACAACATTTGGATAGAAGACAACGCACTTATTGGTTTTAAAGTTAAAGCCACAACCAACATTGACGCTCTAACATTTAGCGGCGACATTATCTCAAATGGAAAAATTATAAAAGACGGTGTTAAAGTAAAACCACAATACTTGTTGGGCGACCCCGTAACTGCCGACAGCATTTATTTCGAGGCTGTGGTTGAATATGATGGACAAAATCACAACGTTATTTTCCAAGGCTACCGACACACTGGTTGGGAAGTTTACTTACAATAATAAATAAAACGTAACAAATAAAAACCTCCGCACCAACTTGGCACGGAGGTTTTTTATTTTTATCTAACAAAGATTTAATTGAAATATTTTGTTCGCATTTATCATCACAGCCATAACAAGCATTATCCCATACTAATTCATTTATTAAAGATCGGAAGAGCGTCGTGTAGGGAAAGAG